>NZ_JAOQJK010000005.1:0-282500 GCF_025567045.1 Barnesiella propionica
CGCCAGCGAGACCCTTTGCTGAACCTGTTTACTTCCATTGACCCCCTTTGTGAGAAATATCCCTGGATCTCTCCCTATGCCGTGTGTGCCAATAATCCGTTGAAGTATGCGGATAGAGATGGGGAAGACATTGTGATTCATTATGAGGACGAAAAAGGAAAAAGCAGAACATGGGTATTTAATGGACATAACCACTCCTTGGCTCCGAAAAATCAGTTTGTAACTGATTTTCTGATTGCCTATAGTTATAATATAATGAATGGGGGAGGAGATAACCTGAAAGCAGCCGCAACGGCTAAAGATTATATTATTAATCTTGAGCAAACAGATAAAAATAGTAATTTTGGTATTACATTTAATGGGCCGAGAACAGAGGGAACAGTATTTTGGAATCCGGAAAAGGGTCTCCAAACATCTAAAGGAACATTGTCCCCCGCCACAATATTGGAACATGAAATGGATCATGGAGTCCATTGGCAAACAGCTACTGAAGAACATAGAAGAGGACAGAATACTAATGATTCTTATTTTAAAAATAAAGAAGAAAAAAGAGTTATCACAGGCTCCGAATATAAAAGCGGGGTGGCAAACGGAGAACTCAGAGTTATTCCCGGAGGAGGAGAAAACAAAAATTCCAGTTATCGGGGGCATGTAGCCGCTTGTAAAAATGTTCCTGTTATTGTTATTTCACCCATTTCAAATAAAAAAAGGCGATGAAAAAGTACGTTATTTTAATGCTTACCCTATTCTTTATTTCCTGTCATAGTAACAAGGAGGCCGGAAGAACGATCGATTCTATGAGAGTGTTATATTATAATGGTATATTTGAGAGTATTATTTTGATTGATTGCAATGATATTATCTATTTACCTGAAAAAGTAGATACTTTAGATGTGATATTGGAAGATGGAGGATATTTACCTAAAGAAGCTGTTATTTTAGAATCCATAGTAACAGATAAAGAAGTTTTAAAGGAAATATTCTTCGAATTGCAAAAACGAAAAGCTACCAAAAGAGATTATATGGATGCCCGGATGAAATGTTATATATCATATAGTGACGGCCAAATAGATTCTTTGTGTATTAATGATATATCCATATATGGAAATTATAACGGTCAACCTGTAAAGTTAACTAATAAACTTATATATCTTATCCGTGAAAATTGCGGATTTTACAGATGGATAGGAGCGGACTATTTAAAATATTTTGATGAATTAAATGATACGACCTTTGTCAGAAAAAAAGTGAAATCCCGTTACGGCGGAGAATATTAATTAAGTATTAATGATTTTTGTCGTAGAAATAGGTATTATGTGACTGATTTGATGACTCATTCTTTGTTTTAATAGGAGTAAAACTTTAAAACTATTATGGCCGTGGATAAAATAATATATTATTCAGTTTTCTTTTTGTGCTTATTTTGCTTAATATGCAATGCGTGTAGTGATTATTCTAAAAACTTGGGTGAAGGTTATACTTACGCACACGAAGGTACAGGTACTAATTGTATTTTTCACGAATACCCTACAAGCGGAGGTGAAATTCCACCTGACGTAATTTCGTTTGCTTACGATAAGAATTTTATTGTTGCGAAACAGAAGCCAAACGAATTTGATTGTGCTTATGAAAAAGAAATTAGTTACCCATTAGGGCGTGATACAATATACTATTGGCTGATTATTAAGCAAGAACAAAAAGTATTTGGTGCTTTGGATTATGACAGTTTTCTGCAACTTAAAAAAAAGTACAAAGTTCCTGATAACTTGATACTAGAATAAAGTTAAACCCCACAAAAAGCGGGGTTTTCTTTTTTCGGGGCGGGTGGCTTTGCTACCTAAAAGAATAAAAGGCAAATATTTTGCTTTTTATTCTTTTAGGTGTTGTTGGGTTGCTCTCTGTTTTTTCTCTAAATTCCACCTGTATTTATTAAATATTACCTTTTCCCAAAAAGTTATCAACAGCTATCGTTTTATTTATAAATTGCTGATATTTTGCCGTTTTAATTCTCTTTTCCGTTCTTTTTTCACCCTTTTCAGAAAGGAGTTTGAGCAGGGCGGGAAGGGCTTTTTGTGGTTGGTTTCAGGCTGTTCTTTTTTTGTTTCTACTTTGATAAATATGTTTTTTGATGATTATTACCAACTTTTTGTACGAGGTTACGATGACAGCCGATACCAACACGGGGCACAAAGGAAATACTCCACCCCTTACAGGGAACGGAACGCACTGATAGTAAATATCCTGTTCAATCAAAGAACAAGCACGAAAGAAATCGAAAAAATAGAACTCGGCTACCTTGATTTAATCAAAGCCCCGGAGAGAGGTTTGTTTATGCACTACCTGCAAAACATACGCCCCAAACTGCTTAAATACCAAACAGAGGAAAGCGACAGGCAATTTTTATCGTTTCCCTCGGTCAGCTACAAGAAAATGGATAGCAATATGGTATGAGGTATTTTTATACCGCTAACGGCGCATCTAAGAACCGTTGACAAACAATTCTTCAACTTCCAGCAGGTACGCACTTCGGTCATTACCTTTTGGATAGAAACACAAGGCCCGCGCAAGGTCCAACACCTTGCCGGACACCGTTATATATGCACCACCGAAAAATATGTGGGCAATGACTTGGAAAACTTTATAGAAGATATAAAGAAACTCCACCCGTTTTTATGAACGTAGCTTACAAGGCAATAGCCAACGAATATATTGGATAGCTCGACACGTTGGGTTACTCCGAAGACGTAGTCAATGCTTGCGCACATACATGAATTTTTGCAGTGGCTTGACAATAAACAAATACGAAGCATAGACCAATTAACCAACAGGCATATAACCAATTATCAAAACTATTTGGAAACATGCCTCAATAAATTGTTTAAAGAGCATTTATTGAGTGACTCACACCAGAACAAGAGCTTTATTGCCGTTGATAAGCTATTGGAATTTTTACCCCCGTACGGTATGACGAATACACCGATACTGATCCACCGCCGAATGGAAATGAACGAAAAGAGCGGATACTCAAAATAGAAACGCTTACACAACAAGAAATAAAAACGCTTTGCGACTGCCTACCGAACGCCTACCCGAACCTTCCCTTTGCTGAACGACAGGAAAAGCAAGCCTAATTAAGAGCAGTTTCTGCCTTGTTTTACGGTTGTGGCGCGCCACTCGATAGCGACCCACCTCTTGCAGAACAGAACGGGTATCGAAAATATCATCCTGTTTTTAGGGCATTATTCGCTCGACACCACCTAAATTTACACGTATTTAATCTGATTGTTTTTGCAGTCGGTTTTTAAGAAGAAAGGAAAGAGAATAAAAAAATCTTTTTTTATGTGCCTGCCTATGAATAAATCTTATAACTTTATAGCACTGAAAGAGAAATAAAAAACGCAGGCGGTTTATACAGAGGTATAACAATAACGCCTGAAAAAGAACTGGCATCGGGCTTATGTGCTTAGAGGACATATAGCGTGACTGGTTATGCCGTGTGTTCTAATAATTTTATTAATGGGGTGGATATGGACGGAAAAGCAGACTTTTGGCATAATGGGAAAGTTTTAGGAATTCTGGAAATTCAAATGCATTTAAAGAAAATTCTATAGCTTATAATAATGCAATAGAAATAGAAGGACCTGCAGAAAATAGACAAAGATGATAGATGTGGTTTGTCAAGATAATGGAAAAGGAGGGACTGTAGCTGCAAATAACAGAGAATATGGAGGTTTAATAAAAAATGGTGTAATTATTGAAGAAAATCCAGGAGCTATTTCTAATCCTCAATCTGCAAATACAAGCATTGAATTACCATCGGAAACTTCAACTTTTCATAGTCATCCTAGTGGGAATATAAGAGTTACTCCAGATTACAACTCAAGTGCATCTTCTATTTCATCTTTTGGAGGCATTATTATGACGTATTCTTTTATCCAATTCCCATCTTCGGTGGATATTTTAAATGCTGGTTCTAATATACATTACGTTTTTGGACGAGGAGATAATAATGTGTATATTTACAATTCAAGTGGAATTCAAAGTGTTATGTCTATGAAATATTTTGTAACACCTCAAAATAATAAAAAATGAAAAAGTTTATTTTATTAATATGTATTTTATTGATCAATTTTATAATATATGGACAAGAAAGAAACAGCTTAAATGATATCATAAATCATAGCTTAAATCTCTATGTGAATAAAGTTGATACATTGGTAGAAAAAAGAACGATTGTGAAAAAGTTTTTTCAGGAAAAATATGTAAATATGGATGGTTATCCATTAAATTTTATTCTTGATAATAATTTGAAAAAAGAATTGAAACAGATAAGATTATTTGACGATGTTTATTTAAAAAATATATTAAAAAAAGGAACTTACGTTATTTTTTTTGATGGAATAGATTTAAAATCTAATAGAATAATACTTTCATTTTCAAGTAGATATGTAATATTAAAGAAAGGAGGATTAAATATATCTATAAGTGATGGAGGTGTTTATACATATGAATATTCAAATGAAAAGCAAGAATGGTATTTAATTGAAGAAAAATATATAGGAATATAATTTTATATGTTAAACTAAGGTTTATATTTTTCAAGCATAGTAGATAATAATCTTTTTGCAGAAGTTAAAATCGGAAATTTCAATATTCAATCATTTGGAGAGAGCATATATTATTATTTTATATTGATTCAAGCGGTGAAATCAAACACGTATAAAAAATGCATGAATTGTAACCATGAAATCAGCTAAGAGCAGAAAATAACATACCTTTTATGGCCATTATGAAACAAGTTCGGGCAACCTCCCTGCTTAACCTGTTCACCACAATCGATCCCTTCTGTGAGAAGTATACCTGGATCTCTCCCTATGCCGTGTGTTCTAACAATTTTATTAATAGAAGGACTCGATGATTATACGGTAAACGATAAAGGGAACATTGTTTTTGTCCAAAAAACCACAGAAGAAACAGATAAATTGATTGCAATAGGGAATAATAATATAATTGAATATAATGATGAAGGAAGTATTACTAATTCTTTTTTTATTCTGGATAAAGGTATATTAAATAATCAAAAAGTATCAGGCGAAACAACTTATATGTCTGTAAAAAATGATGAACAAGCCAAAGGATTATTTGAATTTTTATCTGAAAATACATCTATTGAATGGGGAAAAGTATCGTTCGGAAAAGTATCTAATTACATATCCACAAACAACAATCCATATAATAATGGAATAGAAACAATTACCTACGAACGCTTATTAAAAGAAAATAAGTGTAATTTATTGAGATTTATAGATCATAGTCATCCAGATGGTAGTTTTCCTTCTGGGTTTTCAAACGAAAAAGGTTTTTTACCAAAAGGACAAGGGGATAAAGCTTTTGCAGAATGGTTTTATAATTATTATCCTAAAATCGCACCATTAGTTAAATTGAGAGTTTATAATCCAATTCAAAAAAATTATATTCGATATAATAATAAAACATATTTTTAAACCAAAACACATGAAATTGAAAATTATATTAATAGGATTATTTTTCTTCTGTATTGGAAAAAATAACATATTAGCTGATGAAAATGATCATAACATATCAATTTACTTACCCAAAATTGTAATAAATGATATGAGTACTGATTCACTAATTAACATTATTATTAAAGATAATAAAGATTATTTGAAAAAAAAATGTTTTTTATTAGTTGGTATAATAAGAGAAAACGATACTTATTATATAAATATTGTTATTTACGAAAAAAAGAAATTTGAAATAATATGCCCTAAGAACGATTATCCTATTATAGGTTATTTTGAGATTAATGGCCAAATAGTTCTAGTTGTCGGTGAATATTTATTTAGTGATACAGAATTTTTAAATGACAAAAAGATATTTACGTTTAAATGTAAAAAAGCTTTTGAAAAACACATTATTCCACCACCATTAATGTATAATCCTCCTAGTTATAAGTTTATATACAAAAACAATAGTAATAACTTAAAAAAATACAAATAATATTTGTTTTATTAATTAGAATTTTATTTTAATTTGACTTTATTGGAATAGATGATGCTCTCCTAATAAAAGATAAAATGAAATAATCATTATTATTAAGCATTGATACCGATTTGTATGTCTTTCTCTAAAGAGCTTTAGAAAATGAAATAATGATCAATACAAATTTTATAGAATATATCGATTAACATACATAATATTCAAAAACAGAAAGATATAAAAAGTTATGACTTTTATTAACCAGAAAAGGCGGACTACCACCGAATACGATGGTCTGGGGCTCAATAACCGGCTGCACCTGGGCATGGAGTTCGAGAGCATGCATGGGCTCCATCTCTATGACAATAACACCCGCCAGCGAGATCCTTTGCTGAACCTGTTTACTTCCATTGACCCCCTTTGTGAGAAATATCCCTGGATTTCTCCCTATGCCGTGTGTGCCAATAATCCGTTGAAGTATGCGGATTATAACGGAATGGATTGGTATCAACATGAATCTGGTGCGGTTATTTGGCAAGTATGAAACAATAATACTATATTTGTAAATAATCAAACATATAATAATATTGGAGAAAATTATAATTATATAACTAATAATGTTACATATAGTTACACACAAAATAATTTGACTTCAATCACTTATACCAGAATAACAAGTGATAGTTGGATATCGCCAGATAGCTAATAAAATTAATTGCTATCAGGCTTCTAGTCAAATGCTTAATAAAGAAGGCACATCTACAGCAGGTAGAGAATCTGAAATTATTATTGTGAATCAAGGTGAAAATGGTAGAGCTGGAAGTGGGAATAATAATTTAAATGTTGGTGTCTCTGTTATAAATAATACTTTAGAAGCGGGGAAACCAATAATTGTTGAAGTTGATTATAAAAATAATTCTCCTAATGCAGATGGTATGACGGATCATTTTGTTGTTATTTCATCAGTAACACAAAATATAAATAATGGAAAAGTAATGAGTACAGTATATAATTTTTATGATCCGGGGACACAAAATAGAGATTGGGGAACTTCGGTAAATAATACATTGTCAATTATTAATAATCAAATGACTGGCAAATATGAAATAAGCCTGTTCAACCCTACACAGTAGTAACAGTAAAGCCAAATCGATAATAAAATAAAGAATGAGAAAATTAATATGGATATTATTTTTTGTTGCGGCAACATGTTGTGGACAAAATAAGGACTTTAATGATTATATATCAAATTTTCAAAGGGTGTCAATCCCTTTGAAAATAAATTCTGATAATTTTCTGGAACTATTTCCGGGGAGTGTTTGGAATAAACCATATAATATTGATAAAAAATATATAAAAGATTTTATATGTTGTGATGATTCTATTAATGCATATAAATTTGTTATGTCTGATTATGGATACGGTTATGGAATACGATGGGAAACAGATAATTTCTACATTGTAATACTCAGAATGCAAAGAGATAAGGGAGATGACGCCTTCAATTTTGACAGATTAGATTTGATTTTAGTGGTATATAATAAATTTGGTAAGTATATAGATCGTAAAATTATATCTAAAAATAATGAGGTTTGGTTTTCCAATATTTTTGTGAAAGAAAAAGAAAGTATTTATGTCCAACAAGCTATGATGAATATTAGATCAACATCGTTGATAGATATAAATACAGTTTATGATGCTACCGTACAAGACATTTCATATGAAATACTTGAATCTGGAATTATTAAAGAAAAGTTTATTAATGATTGGGTAGGAAAACTTAAATGGAATTCAGAAATTAATAATTTTTATTTAGATTTAAAGAAATGAAAAAGAACCATGCATTTGTATTATTGGCTTTATTAATAGCATTTACCTTATTCGGAGAAATAAAGGGCGGATTTATTCCATATGTAGAATTCGTACAGATAAACTTAGACAAAAATGATAGTTTATATACTTTGCATCGAATCTCTGCTGATTCGGGGAGTATATATGAGACTCGAAATATGCCGTTTTATTCCAAATCCGATGAGTTTCTTTACAATGGTGGACGCGAACTTATACATACTTTTTTTAATAATGAAAACGCATATGCGTCTATTGGTGAAAATAATGGTAGACAGTTTAATGTAAATATAGTGACAAGAAGTGCAGTTGGCCTTTCGCTATATGGAAACAATTTATCTGTTTGTACTAAAGTTGATAATGATGTATATGTTATGGAAATGGAAAAAGATACAAATAATGTAGTGATGGTATGCTCATTCAAAGAAAAAGATCGAGCGGATTCGGTCATAATTACTTATAAAAATAATAAATTTAGTTTAGAAGGCAATGTCGAAATCCTTCCCCGCTATATCTATTATCCGACAATAGAGGATATCAGTAAAACAGAATCGGAAGATTGGGTAATCCGTCTCCACATACAAGACCGAAAAACAGGTAAAAGACGTACCATTAAGACGTACCGTGAACAGACCAGTACTTACTGGGAAGGCAAGGAACTGGTTTCTGCCCGGAATACGCAATGGATAGGTCCGGAGAGATTGACATTCATGACCATATGGTATGATCATAAAAGCGATTACCGTACGAATGTCACCATCTGGATGTATGATGTATCCGAAAATAAGCTAAAAATATTCCGCCGTTATAAACCTTTGCAACTGAATACGGGAATAAAATCCTATAGAATCTATGGAGACCGTACTTATTTTTGTACGGACGACGAAATCTTTTACCTGACTCCTGAAAATAAGAGGGTAGATATATATGTAACCAAAGGCCGGGAAATTATAAAGGATTTTACGATAGTCCGGTAACAGGTAGAAACGTATTTATGGGAATAATATCATGAATATGAAATAAAAAGTCGATGAAAAAGTACGTTATTTTAATGCTTACCCTATTCTTTATTTCCTGCCATAATAGCAAGGAGGCCGGGAGAACGATCGATTCTATAAAAGTATGGTATTATAATATTATATTTGAAGAAACAGATATGATCGGTTGCAATGAGATTGTCTATTTACCTGAAAAAGTAGATACTTTAGATGTGATATTGGAAAATGGAAGGTATTTACCCAAAGAACCCGTTATCTTAGAATCTTTAATAACAGATAAAAAAGTTTTAAAGGAAATATTCTTCGAATTGCAAAAACGAAAAGCTACCAAAAGAGATTATATGGATGCCCGGATGAAATGTTATATATCATATAGTGACGGCCAAACGGATTCATTATGCATAGGTAATAAATTAATAATAGCTCCTACGTATGTAAGTAATATATCGTCTTATGGAAATTATAATGGGCAACCGGTAGAACTGACAAATAAATTATTCTATTTGCTTCGTGAAAATTGTGGATTCTATAGATGGCTTTGGCCTATCAACCTAAAACATTTTGATGAATTAAATGATACGACCTTTGTCAGAAAAAAAGTAAAATCCCGTTACGGCGGAGAATATTAATTAAGTATTAATGATTTTTGTCGTAGAAATAGGTATTATGTGACTGATTTGAGACAAGCAATGTCATTCTTTATTTAAAAAAAAGAGTTATTACAGGTTTCTAATATAAAAGCGAGGTGACAAACGGAGAACTCAGAGTTATTCCCGGAGGAGGAGAAAACAAAAATTCCAGTTATCGGGGACATGTAACCACTTGTAAATTTTCAGAAACTTGCTCACATCAGCTTCTGTCTTGAACTGGCTCAGAAACTCTTTGTTTAATTCCTCATCGGACACTACGTGATTATTTTCTTTCATAATCTTCTTCATTTTGCAAATCTATAAAATAAAAAATACGGAACTCTATCTGAATCCCGTATTTTCCATTTACACAAAATATTTTATAGCGCCTTTTTTAAGCGGAAACACTTACATCAAAACCTATCTTTTTAACCTTTTCGGCAATAGAATTCAATTCTTCTTTAGTAACTTTCCGGAGTTCCTTTTCGGGTGTTTCCCTGTCAATCGTATAAATCATTACCTGACGCGGTTTAATACGTTTTAAAGCTTCCAACCAGGCTCTAATTTCTTTTTCTGTGGTATTATCTATGATTTGTCCTTTGTGTTCTCCCCGAAGAAACATAGTTTGAATAACCAGATTTCCCTGAAATAAATTGAGTTGCCCTATAAGTTTTTCAACAGAAAAATCAGGATTGTTAGGAACATTCAATATACGTACCGTATCATCGAAAGCCGAATCTAGTTTAAGTATATTATTATCTACTTTATTCAACGCTTCTACTACAGCCGGTGAATTAATATATGTAGCATTAGATAATACGCTTACTTTTGCTTGAGGAAAATAAATATTTCTAAGTTTTATGGTATCATCGATGATTTCTCCGAACTGAGGATGTAATGTGGGTTCTCCGTTTCCGGCAAATGTGATAACATCGGGTATTTCATTTTTTTCTTTCATTTTCTTCAAACGATCTTCTAAAGCTTCATACACCTCTTTACGTTCCGGCAGACCGGTAGTTCCTTTTCCTTGTGAATTATATCCGCATTCGCAATATAAACAATCGAAAGAGCATAATTTACCATTTCTGGGCAACAGATTAATTCCTAATGAAACTCCTAATCTACGGCTATGAACAGGGCCGAAAACAATCTCATTAAATAAAATAGTAGACATGATATTATATGTTTATGTACAAAAATACATTTTACCTGACTATAATAATAGATATATATTGATAATTGTTTAAAATTTTCATTATCAACAATTATTCTATCTTGTTAATTAACACTATAATCTACTATATTCTAAAGTATTAAATATTATTTTCGACAAATATATGAACAATATAAACAACAGTACAGCATTATATTATTCCATCTATTAAAAAATAACCTATAGCTTATATTTATAAACAAACATATATAAACTTATTAATTATCTATATTTGAAGTATATATATAAAATACTAACTATGTTATAAATAATATTTCAACTGTTTATAAACATATTGTAAATATATGGTGATATGACTTGTGAATAATTATATAATACAATATAAATCAATGATTTATATATTTAATAAACAAGATAGATAACAAGATATACACACTTTATCAACAGATGGAAAATATTTAACCGAAACCATATTATAATAAATAATGCAAAAAACAAAAATAGAAACTCTTTATCAATTATTTTTGTGACAGAATGAAAAGGATAATCTTCATATTTTCAATCATATTACTGATTTTATCGAGTGCGTACCGGGCATACGGACAACTTTATGAACATCCGGCTTACGAACGTATGTATAAGGCTGTTATTGAAACGGGAGATACCGTATGGGTAATAGATATACGTACTTTACACATATATCCTCCTCTTAAATTCAAGAGTAAAAAAGAAGAAAAGTTTTACTGGAAGACCGTAAGGGATGTAAAAAAAACTTTACCCTACGCCAAAATAGTTTACAAAACCCTGATTGAAACTTATGAATATATAGAGACTTTACCTACGGAAAAAGAAAAACAGGCACATTTAAAGCTGATGGAAAAAGAAATATATAAACAATATATGCCTGTACTTAAAAAATTTACTCTTTCTCAGGGAAAAATGCTTATAAAACTAATAAACAGAGAATGTAATCAATCTTCTTATGGTCTTATAAAAGCATTTCTGGGAAGTTTCAGAGCGGGTTTCTGGCAAACTTTCGGACGTTTGTTCGGAGTCACGTTAAAAACGGATTGGGATCCTGAAGGCAAAGATGCTATGATAGAAAGAATATGTGTATTGGTAGAAGAAGGAGTACTATAAACCTTTCAACATAATTGTTTAAAACAATCCCATATAACTAATCCTGCCGTAACAGAAACGTTTAGTGAATGTTTCGTACCAAACTGGGGTATTTCTATACAACCATCGCACTTATCAACAACTTTCTGTTGTACTCCTTTTACTTCATTTCCTAATATAACAGCATACTTTTTATTCTTATCTAACAATATGTTGCGCATATCTATACTGTCTATTACCTGCTCTACTGCATAAACTATATATCCTTCCTGATGGAGTTTATCAACAGCTTCGGAAGTATCTGAAAAATATATCCAGTTCACACTATTTTCAGCGCCTAATGCTGTTTTATGTATTTCTACATGAGGGGGAACTGCTGTAATACCACATAAATATAAGGACTCTATCTTAAATGCATCTCCTGTACGGAAAACAGAACCTATATTATTGAGACTTCGTAAATTATCTAATATAACGATTAAAGGGATTTTTTCTTCTTGTTTATATTCTTCTTGTGAAATTCTATTTAAATCAAATACGTTTTTCTTCTTCATAAAAGATTTATATTTAAATGTAATACAAAGATAAATATAATTTACAACTCTCATTCATTAACCTTGAAAAGCATTTGATAACCTGTAGATAAGCGTTGAAAAATAAGTTTGAAAATAAAATACGTTTTTCTTGCCTATCATTCTAAAATATATAAAGACATATCTGTATGAAAAATACAAATTACAAAATAAAAAGTTATTAGTACTTATATAAACCTCAAATTAAAGAGTTATAAATAACTGTTGTATGGAAAAAATATTAACTTTGTATGTTATAAACTATACGTTAATAAGATATTTAATATACTCTGTATTAGCTTGTAAATATGTTGATAATATATTTATATATTCACACAGAATATTGATAACTAATAATACAATAATAAGACCGTAAAGTTATAAGTACTATCAACAGGCTATTATTATCATAAATAAGAATTTTAAATTTAAAAATAAAAAGAATTATATATATGTATAAAGTTAATATCTCCAAAGGATATGAAGCTTACCCCGCCGGAGAAGTGACAGATATAACGGAAGAAATAAAAAAATTGAAACAGGAATATGAAGATTTTCCTGTAGATAAAGATATAGATTTAGTAGAGGAAATAGAGAAACTGAAACGGGAAAAAAATGCTTTAATTCTTGCTCATTATTATCAGTCTCCGGAAATTCAGGATATAGCCGATTACGTAGGGGACAGTTTAGCTTTGGCTCAATGGGCATCCAAAACCAATGCGGATATAATCGTATTATGCGGTGTTCATTTTATGGGTGAGACTGCAAAAATTATCTGTCCGCAAAAAAAAGTTATTATTCCTGATGTAAATGCCGGATGTTCATTAGCTGACAGTTGTAATGCGAATGACTTTAAAAAATTCGTACAGGATCATCCTGGTTATACGGTTATTTCTTATGTAAATACTTCTGCTGCGGTAAAAGCTGTTACGGATGTTGTTGTTACTTCTACGAATGCTAAACAAATAGTAGATAGTTTTCCTGCGGACGAGAAGATTATTTTCGGGCCGGATAGAAATTTAGGAAACTACATAAATAGTATAACCGGCAGGAATATGTTGTTATGGGATGGTGCCTGTCACGTGCACGAGCAATTTTCTCTTGATAAGATAGTCCAGTTGAAAAAGAAATATCCCAAAGCTCTTGTTTTAGCACATCCTGAGTGTAAGAAACCTCTTCTTATGTTGGCTGATAAGGTGGGATCTACTGCTGCTTTACTTAAATTTTCAATGCAAAGTGACAGTAAAGAATTTATAGTAGCTACAGAATCGGGAATATTACATGAGATGCAAAAGAGCAGTCCTGATAAATTATTTATACCTGCGCCTCCTAATGATAGTACCTGTGCTTGCAATGAGTGTAGTTTTATGCGTTTGAATACACTTGAAAAATTATATAAGGCTTTGAAATATGAGATGCCCGAGATATCCGTGGACGAAGATATATCCCGGAAGGCAATTATACCCATTCGGAGAATGCTTGATATTTCCGAGAAATTAGGATTTTGATTTAATATTTATATATATGTTCAACCGGATAATTTTCAATATTTTATCCGGTTTTTATATTGTATTTTTGATCAGGTAAGGAAATAAATAAGTTTAAATAGATTATCTTTGCAAGTTGTAATAATACAGTTCGTATAAAGTATTGAAATAGATAATGATAAAAACATACACTCATGGAATATAATTTCAAAGAAATTGAAAAACGCTGGCAGCAGTACTGGAAAGATAATGATATTTATAAAGTAAAGGAAAATAAAGATAAGCCTAAATACTATGTATTGGATATGTTTCCTTATCCTTCGGGTGCCGGTCTTCATGTGGGACATCCTCTGGGTTATATAGCATCGGATATATATTCGCGTTTTAAAAGGTTGAAAGGATTTAATGTTCTTCATCCCATGGGATATGATGCGTATGGCTTACCAGCCGAACAATATGCAATACAAACAGGTCAGCACCCTGCTATAACCACCGAAAAAAATATAAGCAGATACAGGGAACAATTGGATAAAATAGGTTTTAGTTATGACTGGAGCCGGGAAATACGTACATGTGATCCTGAATATTATAAATGGACTCAATGGGCATTTATTCAGATGTTCAATAGTTTTTATGATTATGATGAACAAAAAGCTTTACCTATAAAAGAACTTATTAACAGATTTGAAGTTTCGGGTACTGCTGGTTTACATGCTGCTTGCGGAGAAGATATGTCGTTTACCGCTCAGGACTGGAAAGAAATGAGTATAAAAGAACAGCAGAAGATTTTGCTGAATTACCGGATAGCTTATTTAGGGGATACCATGGTTAACTGGTGTGCACAGTTAGGTACGGTACTGGCTAATGATGAAGTGAGTGAAGGAGTATCGGTACGTGGCGGATATCCTGTAGAACAAAAGGTAATGCGTCAATGGTGCTTGCGTGTGTCTGCTTATGCTCAGCGGTTATTAGACGGACTGGATACATTGGACTGGACAGATTCTTTAAAGGAAACCCAGAAAAACTGGATAGGTCGCAGTGAGGGTGCGGAAATGCAGTTTAAAGTAGTAGATTCGGATGTGGAATTTACTATTTTTACAACGCGTGCCGATACTATTTTCGGTGTTACGTTTATGGTATTGGCTCCGGAGAGTGAATATGTAAAACAAGTTGTTACCTCGGAACAAAAAGGAGCTGTTGATGATTATCTGGAAAGTATTAAACACCGGACAGAACGTGAAAGAATTGCGGATAGGGGAGTAAGTGGTGTATTTACAGGTTCGTATGCTGTAAATCCTTTGAATAATAAACAAATTCCTATCTGGATAAGCGATTATGTACTGGCCGGTTACGGAACAGGTGCTATTATGGCTGTGCCTGCACATGACAGTCGGGATTATGCTTTTGCCAGACATTTTGATTTGCCTATTGTTCCGTTGATAGAGGGATGTGATGTTTCTGAAGAAAGTTTCGATGCTAAGGAAGGCAGAATGATTAATTCTTGTGGAAACGGATTGGATTTGAATGGTCTTGAAGTAAAAGAGGCTATAGCTAAAACAAAGTCTTTTATAGAAGAGAATAAAATTGGTCGTGTAAAAGTAAATTATCGTTTAAGAGATGCTATATTCAGTCGGCAGAGGTATTGGGGAGAACCTTTTCCCGTTTATTATAAAGATGATATGCCTTATGTACTGGATGAAACTAAGTTACCTTTACTTTTGCCGGATGTGGATAAGTTCCTTCCTACCGAAAGCGGAGAACCTCCGTTAGGTCGTGCTAAAGATTGGAAAACAGAAGATCATTTTCCGTTTGAGTTATGTACGATGCCCGGTTTTGCGGGATCTTCGGCATACTATATTCGTTATATGGATCCTCATAATAATGAGGCTTTGGTTTCAAAAGAAGCTGATGAATACTGGCGTAATGTAGATTTGTATGTAGGTGGTACGGAACATGCTACAGGACATCTTATTTACAGTCGTTTCTGGAATAAATTTTTATATGATCTGGGGGTTGTGTGTGAAGAAGAACCTTTTAAGAAATTAGTCAATCAGGGAATGATACAAGGCAGATCTAATTTTGTATACAGAATAAAGGATACCAATACATTTGTTTCATATAATCTTAAAAACGGATACGATACAACCTCTATACATGTGGATGTAAACATAGTAAGCAATGATATTCTGGATATAGAAGCATTTAAAAAATGGCGTCCCGAATTTACTACTGCCGAATTTATTTTGGAAGATGGCAAATATGTTTGTGGATGGGCGGTGGAAAAGATGTCTAAATCTATGTTCAATGTAGTGAATCCGGATGATATTGTGGAACGTTACGGTGCAGATACGTTACGGTTATATGAAATGTTTCTGGGGCCTCTCGAACAGAGTAAACCCTGGGATACCAACGGTATAGACGGCGTACATCGTTTTCTTAAAAAATTATGGAATCTTTTTTACGAAGATGACGAATTATCGGTGAAAGATGAGGAGCCTACAAAGAAAGAATTAAAATCTTTACATAAACTTATAAAGAAAGTAAGTTGGGATATAGATAATTTCTCGTTTAATACTTCTATAAGTGCTTTTATGATATGTATAAACGAGTTGGCTGCTATAAAGTCGAGAAATAAGAATATACTGGAAAATATAGTTATTTTACTTGCACCTTTTGCTCCGCATATAAGTGAAGAATTATGGCATGTATTAGGACATAAAGATACCGTATGTGATGCCCGATGGCCTGAATTTAATGAAGATTATCTAAAAGAAGATGTAGTAAATTATGCTATATCGTTTAACGGGAAAGCTCGTTTTACTATTGAGATAGGAGCGGGAACATCCCGGGAAGAAATAGAAAAAATTGCGCTGGAACATTCCTCTTCAGCCCGTTGGTTGGAAGGTAAAACACCAAAAAAGATCATAGTTGTTCCTAATAAAATAGTAAATATCGTATTATAATTATTTATAATAGGAATGCAGTTTATATGATAAACAAATTTGACGGAGTTTTTCATCAGCTCAAAGATTACAGTGTAATTACTTTCGGACTTATTTTATATAGTATCGGTTGGACAGGTTTCTTGTTGCCTTATCATGTAACTACAGGAGGGGTCACCGGTATTTCGGCTATTATATTTTATAGTACGGGTATTCCTATAAGTATTCCTTATGTGATTATAAACGTTATTTTATTGATAATAGCCATTAAAGTTTTGGGTTGGCAGTATTGTATAAGAAGTGTTTTTGCGGTTATAACTACGGCGGTATTACTTTCTTTATTTCAGTATTTCATAAAAGACGCCATACTGGAAAATGAACTTTTATTATCCTGTCTTATTGGAGGTATGTTATGTGGTACAGGTATAGGGCTGGCTTTTATATCTAATGGTAGTACAGGAGGAACAGATATAATAGCTGCTATCATAAATAAATACAAGGATATATCCATAGGCCGCATGATGCTTTATTGCGATGTGCTTATTATTTCTTCTTCTTACTGTGTGGTACCGGATGCCACATTAAGAACTGTGGTATATGGATTGGTAGTCATGTTTGTGATGACATATGTATGCGATATTGTTATTAATGGTATAAGACAATCGGTACAGTTATTGATTTTTTCTGAAAAGTACGATGAAATAGCTTCTCATATCAATACCGATATTCATCGGGGAGTAACGGTTTTGGACGGGATGGGATGGTATTCCAAACAACCTAAGAAAGTGCTGGTCGTCCTTGCCAAGAAAAATGAGTCAATAAGTATAATGAGACTGGTAAAATCTATCGATTCTAATGCATTTATATCGCAAAGTAATGTAGTAGGTGTTTACGGACAGGGTTTTGATAAAATAAAAGGTTGATTTTATTATATTTAAAATCACAATAATAACTGTATAATCGTCGTTTCTATAATAGAAAAGTAAATCTGAGAATGGAAAAAATTGTTTTTGCAACCAATAATCTGCATAAATTGGAAGAGGTAAGGAATATAGTAGGAGAGAGAATGCAAATTTTGAGTTTGTCGGATATCGGTTGCACAGATGATATTCCGGAGACAGCTGATACTATTGAAGGGAATGCCTTGATAAAAGCCCGTTACATAAAAAATAAATATGGATACGATTGTTTTTCCGATGATACGGGACTTGAGATAAAAGCATTGAATAATGAGCCGGGGGTTTATTCCGCTCGCTATGCCGGAGAAAATGGAAACGCTTCTAAGAATATAGAAAAGGTCTTATCTAAATTGAAAGGAATTAAGAACCGAAAAGCCCATTTCAGAACTTGTATTGCATTGATTACCGGCAAAGAAGTCCATCTTTTCGAGGGAAAAATAGAAGGAGAAATTATGGAGGAGAGAAAAGGTTTTTCAGGCTTTGGTTATGATTCTATTTTTAAACCTGTTGGCAGTGATTTATCTTTCGCAGAGATGGGTGAGGAAGAGAAGAATAAGATAAGTCATAGAGCTATAGCGGTTCAAAAACTTGCTATTCATCTTATGAATATTTAAATTTATTATTATGCTCAGGAGAATAATTTTGTTTCTTATTTTAAGTGTGTCGTTGTTAGCTGCTGCGCAGATTCCGGTGGGAGGATGGAAAATTTTCCCTTATATAAGTAACTCATATAAACTTGTCGATACATCGCATAAAGTTTATATTTTTTCAGGAAAAAGTCTTTTTTCTTATGATAAGGATACGCAGGAAATAGAAGAATACAGCAAACAAAATTGTTTGTCCGATACTGAAATAAGAAATGTTTGGTATAATTACGATAAATCTTATTTATTAATAGTTTATGAAAATTCCAATATAGATTTATTATATGATAATGGTACGGTATTTAACATAGCAGATTTAAAAAATAAGATATTAAACGGTACGAAATATATTAATGGGTCTACTTTTAATGGAAATAAAATATATTTGGCTACCGATTTTGGAGTACTTATTTTAAATGATGAACGAAAAGAAGTTTTCGATACGTATAATTTGGGTAAAAAGATTTTTAATATAGGTGTTGTAGGTAATTATATTTTTATAGATGATAGTTATTCTATATTCGAAACGAAAGTGGAGGATGATAATTATAATATGAATAACTGGCAGTATTACGGAGAGGGAAATATTTCCTATATGGTTTCATTAGTAGACTATATTTATATGGTAAAAAACGATGGAGCTGTTTTAACTATTGATAAAGATAAAAAAGGAGATCATTTGGTTATTCCTGGAAATAAGCCTATAAAAAGAATTGTACGCACTAAAGACGGTCTTTTAGTTATAAATCAGGAATTTGTAGGAGTTTATAATTCTAAGAATGAATTGACCGAAAAATTTTCTTATAATGCTACTGACGATTTAATAGATTATACCAATCTTTCGTCATATAATCCAAGTAAAGAATTCTGGACTGTTTATGAAAACGGCATCACTGGTTTTTCATATAAAAATGATGAAATTGTTTATAATAATCAACCTTTTGAGTTGAATTGTGCAAAAGTTCCGGAACCTTATCCTTTATGTCTGAATTCAAATAAATTATATGTAGGTACGCCTGGGCCAAACGATGTAGTCAGGTATGCAGACAGAAAAGCTTATATAGATATTTATCAATTGGATAGTGATACCTGGTCCCATCTGGATTTGGATCAGGTACCATTGGTTAATATTGCGTCTTATGAAAGTGAAAAAGATAAAGGAATGCTATTGACATACGATATGATTATTGATCCGGATGATCCTTCCGTTATGTATTTAGGTTCTTTTTTTGAAGGTTTATTGCGTTTTAAGGATAATAAATTCGATAAGGCTTATAATAATTTGACTTCGTTATATCCGGGTTCAAAATATTTTTTGTTCGATAAATTAGAGAATTATTGTTGTAAAGTAAGTAATTTTATATTTGATGATAACAGAAATTTATGGATGACTCATTATTCGGATGTAACGCCTACTTCAGTGGGATTATATGTACTTCAAAGGAATCCAAAAGTAGTCGGAGGAAAAGAAACGGAGAATTGGTCAAAATTAAATTATGAGGAATTAAAAAATAGAAATTCTCTTTCTAGCTTTCTTATACCAAAACAATCAAAATATAAGTGGATGGTATATCGTAAAATAGATCATGGTTTTGTTTTTGTTTTTGATGATAAGGGGACTTTAAACGATAGATTGGATTCAGACGGAAATATAATATGGAATAATACTGCCGATGATGAAACACATATGTTCCTTTCTTTTACCGATCAGGATAATAAAATATTTAAGCCAAAGTTATTTAATTGTATTGTAGAAGATAAAAAGGGGCAATTATGGTTAGGGACGTCTTCGGGACCTATGATTCTTACTAATCCTAATAATGCATTTCAGGATAGTTTTAAATGTACCCGTATTAAAATTGCCCGTAATGACGGAACAGACTTTGCTGATTATCTAATGGCTGAGGATAACGTAGTAACTATAGCCGTAGACGGTGCTAATCGTAAATGGTTGGGTACTGAGAATAATGGTTTGTTTTTAGTGAGCGAAGACGGACAGGAAACCATATATCATTTTACTACCGAGAATAGTTTTTTACCCTCTAACAAAATTAATGAAGTAAAAATAAATGATAAAACGGGAGAGATTTATATAGCAACTTCCGGAGGTCTTGCATTTTTTCGTTCCGATGCTACGGAAGGAACAGAAGATTACAGTGATATATATGCCTTTCCCAATCCGGTAAGGCCCGGTTATGAAGGATGGATTACAGTTACCGGATTAATGGAAAATTCGCTTGTGAAAATTACAGATGCATCCGGAAATCTTTTCTTTGAAAAAAAATCTACAGGAGGACAAATTTCCTGGGATGGACGAGGACGGGACGGAAAACGTGTTAAAACAGGAGTTTATTTAGTTTTTGTTTCCTCTTCGGATGGAAAATCGGGAGTAGTTACAAAAATAATGGTAGTTAATTAATATTTTATCATGTCCCATCCCCTGCATCTTTTTACATATTGTCCCCGGTGCGGTTCATCACATTTTGTAGAGAATAACGCTTCTTCCAAACGTTGCGAAACATGTGGTTTTATTTATTATTCCAATCCGAAAACGGCTACGGTAGGATTGATATTTAACAGTCGGGGGGAGTTATTGGTGTGTAAAAGATCTCATAATCCTTGTTCCGGTATGCTGGATTTGCCGGGAGGGTTTACCGAATGCGGTGAAACAGCAGAAGAGGCGATCAAAAGAGAAGTTCTCGAAGAGACAGGTCTTGTTATATCAAAATTGAAATATCTTTTTTCTCGGCCTAATATTTATCCTTATTCAGGTTTGGCAATACATACCATGGATCTTTTTTTTCTATGTGAGGTAGAAAATGATTCTGTGGTTATTCCGCAGGATGATGTTTCGGCTTGTTACTGGGCGAATATGAATGAACTTGATCTTAATGATTTTGCATTTGAATCTATTCGTAGTGGAATTAAGTATCTGACGGATTACAAAGAAAGGGACGGGAACCATTGAGTTAAGTATTTTATGCCTATAACGACCATATAATAGCGCAAAAATTTCCCGATGAACATAGACACCAGAACACCCCATTGATTCGCTCTCATGAGCCCTAATGCAACGACAAACACATCTCCTATACCGGGAACAAATGAGAAAAAACCCAATAAGGCTCCTTTGCCTTCCAGAAAATGTTGTGTTTTTATTATTTTATCTTCTTTGATGCGTAAATATTTATTAATCCATTCTGTTTTTCCCAGCCGCCCTATATAATAGCAACTGGCTCCTCCCAGCCAGTTCCCCAATGATGCAGCCCATACGCATCCCCACGGGTCATATTTGGCTAACAATAATACGCCCAGAACAATTTCGGAACTAAACGGCAATATGCTCCCGGCCAGGAATGAAGCGATAAAAAGTCCTATATATCCCCATTCGCTTAGTTGCGAAATAAATTCCATAGATAAGGTAATAAGTAACATGTCAGAATAATATAGAAAATTATGGAGGCTTGTTTGTTTCGTATATTGGTGAAAGCGTGGGAGGCCTGCAGAGATACGCAGGCGGCTAATATAGGCCAGTAGTCACCATAATGTTGATAATCTATCAAGAGAAATAATGAAGTGAATACAGAGATGATATTGATAAAACCGTTGTAAGCACGGGTCTGTATTTTATCGTTGTATATATGATATAGATTGGATATTCCGGAGAAAAGCCCTAAGAGGACAGTTAATATTATAATTGAACTTTCAAGTATATTGTGATGTATGTCCGGCAAACTGAAAGAAAAAGAGAATGCTTTCATCAGATGCATTTCGGAATAAACTGCTATTCCGCTGCCCAGTATTATCCAGAAAGGAGTGAATATGCCTAAAATAAAAGCGATGACCGTTCGTAAGGAAAGAGCTCTCATCTGGTAAAACCCTAATAAAAACAAAGGAATATAAAGTGATATACTGCTGCAAAACAATGAGCATGAAGTTAATAGGAATAAGATAGAGAATGCGGCTTTAGGGGCATCGGAAGTCTGATACGATACATATAATAAAAACAGACAAGCGATAAAAAGCAGGGCTAGGACGATACCATTTCCAAAATGTAGATTCTGAGGTACGTTAGAAACAGAAAAAAGTAAAAAGAAAAATAGAGGTAAAGAAGTATGCTGCCTGATTAATGAGAAAGTTTTATCAAGATAGAGTAATAATAA
Source organism: Barnesiella propionica (assembly GCF_025567045.1). NCBI lineage: Bacteria > Pseudomonadati > Bacteroidota > Bacteroidia > Bacteroidales > Barnesiellaceae > Barnesiella > Barnesiella propionica. Next base: position 22,536 of record NZ_JAOQJK010000005.1, read on the forward strand.
TCCGCATCCGATTGTGCAAAGTACATTGATTATAAAAGATAAGGGAATGTTTTTCTCCAAAAAAACTCCAAAAGAAGAAAAAAGAATCCCGCTCCTTTCTCCTGTCTCTGGTGAAAAACTTAATTTATAAGAAAGGAAAGAAAGTATCAATGAAACGGAAATATATGCCGGTATGGCATATTTTCCGTTTATTATAATATTTAAGCTCCTGCTGTTCAATCTTTTTATAAATCAGCGCCAATATCCGAACGATAATATTTACCTTCAAAATCTATTTGCTCGGCAGTATCGTATGAATTTTCCAAAGCTTCCTGTTTAGTACATCCGTATGAACTTACAGCCAATACACGGCCACCGGATGTTACAACCTTATTTTCACTGTTGGTAGTCGTCCCGGCATGAAAAACGATACTGTTTTCTATATCTTCCAGACCCGTTATGACTTTACCCTTTTTATAATTTCCCGGATAACCTCCCGAAACTAACATTACCGTTACGGCAAAACGGTCGTCTGTTTCCAGTTCTTTTTTATGTAATTCCCGTTTGGCGACACCGTCGAGTAAATCTACCAGATCGGACTTAATACGTAACATGACAACCTCGGTTTCCGGATCGCCCATACGCACATTATATTCTATCACCATAGGTTCTCCATCGACGTTTATGAGTCCGAGAAATATAAATCCTTTATAATCTATATCTTCCTCTTTTAAACCTTCTATCGTAGGTTTTACAATACGTTCTTCCACTTTTTCCATAAAAGAAGCGTCGGCAAAAGAAACAGGCGATACGGCTCCCATACCCCCGGTATTGGGACCGGTGTCTCCTGATCCTATTCGTTTGTAATCTTTTGCCACCGGTAATATTTTGTAGGAAATTCCGTCAGTAAGAACAAATACGGAACATTCTATACCCGAAAGAAATTCCTCTATGACTACCGTATTGCTGGCTTGTCCGAACATTCCCTCGAACATTTGCTCCAATTCTTTTTTAGCCTCTTCCAGATTGTCCAGAATTAAAACGCCTTTGCCGGCAGCCAGTCCGTCCGCTTTGAGAACATAAGGAGCTTCCAGGCTTTCTAAAAAACTAAAAGCGTCTTTTATCGTTTCTTTGGTAAAGCTGTTATAACGGGCGGTAGGAATATTATGGCGTTTCATGAAGGCTTTAGCAAATTTCTTGCTTCCTTCGAGTCTTGCGCCTTCTTTAGAAGGCCCGATAACAGGTACATTCCGCAATGACATATCTTGTTCGAAGTAATTGTATATACCTTTCACCAAAGGATCTTCCGGTCCTACGATGACCATATCCACACCTTGATTGAGTATGAATTCTCGCAAAGCAGGAAAATCGGATACTTCTATATTTATATTCTCTCCGTAAGAGGCAGTACCGGCATTTCCTGGAGCGATGTATAATTTATCAACTTTAGAACTTTGTTTTATTTTCCAGGCGATGGCGCTTTCACGTCCTCCTGAACCTAACAATAAGATATTCATAACTATAAATTTTATGAGGATAGTCAATCTTCGTTTTCCTTTTTCCTTTTAATTTCTTTTTTATCGGTCAATGTCTTATCATGTAATTTTTTCCATCCGGGACGTTTGCCGTTTGTAGTATCCACCCCTATAGAAGGTTGTTTGAAACGGACAAATTTTTTAATAGCTTCATCACCGTGCAATATTTCAGGTTTGGATTTCTCTTCGGTTCTTTTACGTACTTCAGGTTTTCTGTCATCTTTTTGCCGGAAGTTATTATTTTTGAATGTGTATTCCCTCCGTTTTGAGAATTGTATATTCTCTTTTGCTTTCTTTTCTTTGCCGGAAGCATTTGGTTTGAAAGAACCGGATAATTTTGAATATTTTTCTTTTTTCTCTTTAAATCCCCCGGTTTCACGTTTGAATTCTTTGTATTTGCCGTCAAATATTTCATATTTACGGAATTCGCAATCTAACGCACCGTTCATCAAAGCGATCTTTGCTGCCGGTTTAAGTCCTATTTTATCAAAACATTCGTCATGGTAACTGATTATCCAGGCATCATATCCTTTAAAGACATGTTTAAGGCGTTCTCCTATAGAAGTGTACAGGCCCATTAAGTCGGATGTGGATATTCTCTCTCCATAAGGGGGATTCGTTACCATGATGCCGTTTTCCGGAATATCTTCGTATTGCTGAAAAGGTTTTACTTTTAAATCGATATAACGTCCCATTCCTGAACTTTTAATGTTCTTTTGCGCTATATCTATAGCTCTGGGAGATATATCGGATCCGTAAATTTTGTAGTGGAATTCTTTCTCATTACTATCGTCGTTATACAGCCTGTCAAATAGTTCTTCGTCGTAATCTTTCCATTTTTCAAAAGCGAAGTTTTTACGGAATATTCCCGGATTCGTATTCGTGGCGATCAATGCAGCTTCTATCAATATGGTGCCGGAGCCACACATGGGATCTATAAAATTTTTTTCTCCATGCCAGCCTGTCTTTAATATCATACCGGCTGCCAGCACTTCGTTGATGGGGGCTTCTGTCTGTTCTACGCGGTATCCGCGTTTATGGAGAGATTCTCCCGAACTGTCCAATGAAAGTGTACAGCTCAGATGAGAGATATGTAAATTTAATACAATATCAGCATTGTTCACGCGTACCGAAGGGCGTTTGCGGCCCTTGTCTGTAAAATAATCGGCGATGGCATCTTTTACACGGTATGTAACGAATTTAGAATGACGGAATTCATCAGAAAATACGATCGAATCGATCGAAAAGGTTTCCTCCGGAGTTATATATTCATCCCAGTTGATAGATTTAATTTTTTCGTATACTTCATCAGTATTGGAGGCGGTAAACTTATATATAGGCTTTAGTATGCGTAGTGCCGTGTGACAGCATAGATTTGCTTTATAAAGTAACTCCATGTCTCCTGTAAAGGAAACCATACGTCGTCCTTGCTCTACGTTTTCACCTCCTAATTTGATAATTTCTTCTGCCAGAACGTCTTCCAATCCCTGGAACGTTTTAGCGATTATTTCAAATTTTTCTGTTCTCACTTGTCTGTTTATTTCGTTATTGCGCTTTGAATTGAACTATTTTTGCCCCTTTTTCCACATTGTCCGTAATCCAGATATTTCCTCCTATGGTAGCTCCTTCCCCTATGGTAATCCTTCCTAAGATTGTAGCATTGGAATAGATGATGACGTTGTCTTCTATGATCGGATGACGGGGTATACCTTTTATTGGGTTGTTTTTTTCGTCCAGAGGGAAACTTTTGGCTCCTAATGTTACCCCTTGGTATATTTTTACATGGTTTCCTATAATGGCTGTGGCCCCTATTACGACTCCGGTACCGTGGTCTATAGTAAAATATTCACCTATGGTAGCTCCCGGATGTATGTCTATGCCTGTTTCGGAATGAGCCATTTCTCCTATAATCCGGGGGATAAGGGGGACTCCCAATTCCAATAGTTTATGAGCTATACGGTAATTGCTGATGGCACGTATAGCCGGATAACAAAGAATCACTTCTTCATAACTTTCTGCAGCCGGATCTCCGTTGTAGGCTGCTTTTACATCAGTTGAAAGTATTCTGCGAAGTTCGGGCAAAGAGGCTACAAATTCAGCAGTTATTTCTTCGGCCTTTTCTTTCTTTTTATTTAAGGAAAAATCTTTACCCGGTTTACAGCAGCCGTAACACAGGCCGGCCATAACTTGCAGGGAAAGTAGTTCGAAAAGCCGTTCGGTATTTACTCCGATGTAATATTTTATATTTCCTTGATTAATATTGGAATATCCAAAAAATCCGGGAAAAATAATAGACCTGTAAAGCCGTATGATTTCATGCAGCATTTCTTCCGAAGGTAACGGTTCTCCGCTATACCGTTGATGGCACATGCTGGTGAGAGAGATGGGTTCGGACAGTTTTGTAACCGATGTTTGTATTATATCGGCATATTTGTAACTACTCATACTCGTAAAGTTTCGGTCATCGCAGTTTATTCCACAACTGCAAAGATAGGAATATTACCTGATATTGAGGATTATTTATTATAAAAACAAGAAAATATCCGGATTCGTACCGACGTAAAGTTTAGAATAGTTTAAGTCAATCGTGTAAAATGAGTACGGATTCGGGTCCCATATTAAATAAAAGATCCAGGATACTCAGGTCGGGAATGAAGCCGTAACGGCTTTCGAATACCTGATAATATGGTTTGGGTTCGAATATGTAATCGCAAAAAGGAAACATTTTTTTTGGATGGATAGTATCTCTCATATCTGTTTCCTTTTCGGTTTTATCAATATAATGGGACGTATATTCTATGTTAGGATTTATATCCAGTAAGCTGCATATAGTTTCTCTGATTATTTCATTAAAGTCGAAAAGAAATTCGTATTTTTTTTCAAAAAACGGTTGCAGTTCGTCCCGGTAATATTCGAAAAACGGAGTAGATCCATAAGCCGATACGATGGCATTCCAGTGCAGATGCCTCCAGTTTCCGTGGTCCGATATACGGATGTCTTTTGTATGACATTTGAGGCTTTCCGGTTTTACGATAGGAACGGATAGAGGAAGTACACCGTTTGCCCCGGCTATATTACACCGGTTTCTGTAAGTCTGTTTGATATAGTTGCAGCAAGTTTCGATTTTTATGTGGTCGAATTTGCATAATTGTACATAATAGGATACCGGTGCAAAATATGCTGTTGAAAGTAGAACTGTTTTCATAATCCGTTTTTTTGAAAAAAGCGTTCGTTTCGCCATGATTTCCAGAATGTTTTTTCATCATCCAGAGAATATCCGATAGCGATGCCTTTACCAATGAGATGAGAATGGGGGAGCACTCCGAATGTTCGTGAATCGGCCTGACTTGTTCTGTTGTCCGATAAGACCCAGTAATAAGGTTGGGTGAAAATATAAGATTGTAATTCCTTGTTTCCGCGATAAAGCCGGTTATTTCGGACGGTAACCTGTATATTTTCATACCGGTTTAATATTTCACCTAAAAAATGTATGTTTTCTTGAGTTATAAATGTTTCTTCTCCGGGCACAGGAAGTATAACGGAATAATTGTCTTTTTTCAGGGTTACCGGTTTTACTAAGGTATCGGTATGCAGATATTCTGTTAGTTTGTTGAGTTCGTAGCGGGTTAGTAAACGTAAATAGTCTGTTTTTATTTTTTCGTATTTTTCCGAAATAGCGTTTGCTTTTAATGCCGGCAATAGTGTTGTTTCATTACTGTCTGATGACAGAATGGGAATGAGTGATAAAGGGGGAGGTGTAAGGATTTTTCCGTTTATATAGAGAGTTTTTTCTATACTGGTTATCGTATCTCCTGGTAAACCGATGCACCTGGCTACCGCTATTTTTTTCCGCTCTATCGGAATGAGGTCGTTACCGGATGAAGGATAGTTAAATACTAAGATATCATTTCTTTCGGGGTATGATAAATTTAAACGAGCATAAGGTAATTTTATCCAGGATATCCAGGATGGAATATGTGTGCCAGGTATGGTATCATGGCAAAAAGGGATAGATACGGGTGTTTGCGGAAGTCTTAATCCGTAGCTCCATTTATTTACCAGTAGTCTGTCGCCCGGCAGGAGTGTTTTTTCCATTTGTCCGGGTGCGATTTGATATAAATCGAAACCGAAATTCTTAAAGAGGCACACGAATAGTATAATGGCTATAACAGCCAGGCCTACTATGCCAGCTTTACGAATTCCGGTTTTCATAAAGAATTATTTATTCTTCAGATACATTTTTTAAAAAACGGCTGGTTCGGAAACGACCGTCGAAAAGTCCTCGATCATTGTCCAGTGACATCCAAACGAAAAGTGGTTTTCCTACGATATGGTCTTCCGGAACAAATCCCCAGTAACGGGAGTCTGCCGAGTTATCGCGGTTATCTCCCAGCATCATATAATAATCCATTTTAAAGGTATAGCTGGGACTTTCTTTTCCGTTGATAAAAATTTTACTGTCTTTTACTTCCAGTATGTTTTTTTCGTAATTACGGATAATACGCTCGTATACAGGTAGATTTTCTAAAGTCAGTTGAATGGTTTCTCCCTTGCGGGGAATCCATACGGGACCGTAATCGGAACGAGTCCAGTTGTTGCTGCTTACGAGCGGATAAGTGTCTCCTCCGAAATATCCGGGCTCAGGGATTACTTTTGTGACAAAGCTGTAATTTTTGATTTTTTTCAGTGCTTTCTCGGTTAATGGTAAACGATATACAGGGTTGAATTCACCGTTTGTTTCAGGCTCTATGCCGAGTAATGCCATGATTTGAGAATAACCATTTTCGTTATTCAATAACGTACGGTCGGCTACGCTAATGTCCATATCCCTGAATTGTTGTTCATTTATGCGAACGCCATTGGTGGCTACATAATAATTTAACTGCATATTCTTGGGTCTTTGTTGTTTTATCCCATCGATGTATATGTCGTTATTTATAATATGGAAAGTATCGCCGGGAAGGCCTACACAACGTTTTACATAATTTTCACGGCGGTCTACCGGCCGGTAGATAATATCTCCGTAAAGATCTTTGTTACGATGTATGGCATCACGACCATAGTAATGTACCAATGTGTAATAATCGGGGTTTTGCATTTTGAGAGCGACCGTGTCTCCTGCCGGAAAATTAAAGACCACAATGTCGTTTCTTTTCACATTGCCTAATCCTTTCAAACGATGATAATCCCATTGAGGCCAGTCGATATACGATTTAGTCCCGATAACGGGCATTGTATGCTGTGCCAAAGGGAAGAAAAACGGAGTGTTGGGTACACGGGGACCATAACTCAATTTGCTTACGAACAGATAATCACCTACTAATAAGGTTTTCTCCAGTGAAGATGAAGGAATCTGGAAATTCTGGAACAAAAAGGTAAATATAAAATATACTAGAACCAGGGCATATACTATGGCGTCTACCCATTCCATAACTTTTCGTAGAGCTTTATTCTTGGATTTTTTCCACCAACCCCAGGGTATATATTGTGTAAGATATAAATCTATTAACAGGAGTAGTCCGAATAATACCCAATAATTATTTAACCAGATGGTCCATCCAATATACAATATAGCAACAATAGTAAAACGTATCCAACGGGATTTTTTTACCTGCTTAAGTCTGTACGATAGATTGTAACGGTTCTCCGTTTGCATGTTTTTTTCCATGTTATCTCTTTTTTATTTTAAGAACGGGAGCATATCCTGCATGGTAAGAAATCCTTTTTTACCATAAGTGAATTCTGCGGCGATAACAGCTCCCAGTGCAAATCCCTTGCGGTTTTTTGCATCGTGGGTAATGGTAATGCTGTCTACTTCCGATTCGTAAGAAACAGAGTGTATGCCAGGGACTTCATCCTTCCGTATAGCATTTATTTCTATTTGTTTATCCGAATCTCTTTTACCTTCAATCCATGAATCTTTCCGGTTTATTTCTTTAAGGATGTCGTTGACCAGAGTGAGAGCTGTCCCGCTGGGGTGGTCCAGTTTATGAATATGATGGACTTCTTCCATGTGGATATCATAAGCGGGAAACTGATCCATTATTTTGGCTAGGTAACGGTTTAAAGCGAAAAATATATTTACCCCCAGACTAAAGTTCGAAGCATAGAAAAATGTATGGCCGTTTTTACAAGCGTCTTTGATTTCCGGTAAGTGTTTTAGCCATCCCGTTGTACCTGATACTACGGGTACGTCTGCGGCAAATGAACGGCGATAATTTTGAATAGCTACTGTCGGAGTGGTAAATTCAATAGCCACATCGGCATTACGGAACGCTTCCGATTCAAAATCTTTTTGATTATCCTTGTCTATTTTGCATACGATATGGTGTCCGCGGCTAAGGGCTATTTCCTCTATCGCGTGTCCCATTTTACCATAACCGATAAGTGCTATCTTCATATGAATCTGTTTAAAAACATTTTGAATCATGCGGAAAATCCGTGTATCTTGCTTTAATTTGCAAATATAACGAAAAACCAATGAATCTACTTAATCGAATCTTTTTTTATGGAAAAACTGATGCAATACATCTGGAATCACCGGCTTTTTGATATGTCTGGACTCAAGACCACGGATGGGAGACGGATACAAATCATTGATACCGGGCGTTGGAATTGTGATTCCGGTCCTGATTTTTTCAATGCAAAAATACGGGTGGATGGTTGTATTTGGGCCGGAAATGTGGAAATTCACCGTCGTGCTTCCGATTGGAAAAGACATAATCACCATCTGGACAAAAGTTATGATTCGGTCATTTTACATGTTGTTGAATTTGACGATATGCAGATTGTCCGTAGTGACGGAGAGGTCATTCCACAATTGATATTGCGTTGTTCCCCCGATTTCAGGAAAGATTATGAATATTTGGTGAATCATGCCGGAGCTCTTCCATGCGGGGAACGTCTTTATACGCTTGACAAGCTGTTTATTACGGACTGGATGAATGCTTTGGCCATGGAGCGGTTACAGGATAAAGCAGAGAGAATCTTTACTTGGCTGGATCAATATAAAGGAAATTGGGAAGAAGTTTGCTATGTTACATTATCGCGTAATATGGGTTTTGGCATCAATAGCGATACGTTTGAACGGTTAAGCAGAAGTCTGCCTCTTATTTTTTTGTTGAAGCACGCCGATTCTCTTTTACAGATAGAGGCATTTTTGTTCGGACAGGCTGGATTACTTGTTCCAGGCCAATATCCCGATGATACTTATTATAATGTTCTTTTGAATGAATATGTTTTTTTGAAAAATAAATTCGGGTTGATTTCCATCAATGCCGATAGCTGGAAATTTTTTCGTTTAAGACCTGCAAATTTTCCGCATCGGAGGATAGCCATGCTGGCACAAATGATATATGACGGATTTTCTTTGTTTGCGAAATTGTGTGAAGCAAAAAGCGAGGAAGAGTTACGTTCTTTGTTTTCGGTTCGGCTTACCGGGTATTGGTGTGACCATTATACTTTTGGAAAATCTTCTCCCGAAGGAAGTATGGCATTAGGAAGTTCGGCTATCGATATTGTTCTCATCAATACGGTTGCTCCGTTATTATACGCTTATGGGATAAAAACGGGAAATGATGAATATCTGGAACGAAGTATGTCTATTCTGGAATCGATAAAGAGTGAACAGAATAATATTGTCCGGAAATTTGCCGGAGCAGGAATTTCATTATGTACGGCATTGGATAGCCAGGCTGTTATTCAATTGAACAATGTATATTGTTTGCAAAAAAAATGTCTCTATTGCCGGATTGGTCATAAATTACTGGCAAAGGTAGCGGTTAGAAATGAAGAAGAGTAAAATGAAAGGCATCCAAAATGGACGCCTTTCATTCTTAATAATTGTCTCGTTTGGGTTCGAAATATGCTCTGGGATGTAAACAGGCAGGACACTTAGCCGGAGCTTCCTTGCCTTCATAAATATATCCGCAGTTGCGGCATTGCCAGCGTATAGGTTGTTCACGCGAAAAAGTAGTACCGTCTTCCAGACGTTCCAGAAGCTTTCTGTACCTCCATTCATGAAAGGCTTCTACTTCTGCTATTCTTTTAAATGCGCGTGCGGCATCTTTGAAACCTTCTTCTTCGGCAACACTTTCAAAGTTGTTGTAAAGAGCAGACCATTCCATTTTTTCACCTTCGGCAGCTTCCAGTAAGTTTTCGGATGTGGAACCTACTCGTCCTGCCGGATATTCGGCTGTGATGGTGACCAATCCTCCTTCGAGGATATTAAAAAAACGGGTGGCATGAGCCAATTCCTGTTCGGCAGTTTCCAGAAATATACCTCCGATTTGTTCATAACCTTCTTTTTTGGCAACATCGGCAAAGAGACTGTAACGGTTACGTGCCTGTGATTCTCCGGCAAAAGCTTTCAGCAGATTCTGCTCGGTTTGACTTCCTTTAATATTTTTCATGTAAATATGTTTTTAAACAATTCTTAAACAATTAAATATCATTAAAGGTTCGGTTCCGAGAAAAATTAAGGGTATAAAAACGGGCGACATTTTTTTGCCGCCCGTTTGAAAAAATGGTGATAACCGGGTTAATTTTTTTTATGAGGATAATCGATAGTATAATGTAATCCACGGCTTTCTTTTCTTTCCATGGCTTGTCTCATAATGAGATAACCGGTATTGATCATATTTCTTAATTCACATATTTCTTTGGATGCTTTACTACGCTTGAATAAACTTTCGGTTTCTTCGTATAAGATATCCAGCCGGTCCCATGCCCGTTTTAATCTTAAGTCGGAACGAACTATACCTACATAGGTACTCATGATTTGTCCTACTTCTTTTATACTTTGAGTAATAAGTACCATTTCTTCCGGAGATTGTGTTCCTTCATCATTCCATTCAGGAATGTCTTCCCGGAAATGATATTGTTCTATCGTTTCAAGGGAATGGCTGGCTGCTGCATCGGCATAGACTACAGCTTCAATGAGAGAATTGGATGCAAGGCGATTTCCGCCGTGAAGTCCTGTACAGGAGCATTCTCCTACCGCATACAGTCGTTCGATGGAGGAACGTGCATTAAGGTCTACTTTTATTCCACCACATAAATAGTGGGCAGCAGGTGCTACAGGGATATAATCTTTGGTAATGTCGATTCCCAGGCTCATACATTTTTCGTAGATATTCGGAAAGTGTTTCTTTGTTTCTTCGGCATTTTTATGCGTAACATCCAGATAGACATGGTCGTCCCCTCGGTTTTTCATTTCGTTGTCGATAGCTCTGGCTACAATATCACGTGGAGCTAAAGAAAGACGTTCATCATATTTTTGCATGAATTCTTTTCCATCTATCGTACGGAGTACAGCTCCGTATCCTCGCATAGCTTCGGTGATAAGGAAAGAGGGCCGGTCTCCCGGGTGATACAATGCGGTGGGATGAAATTGTATGAATTCCATATCTTTTACAGTTCCTTTGGCTCTGTAAACCATTGCGATACCGTCTCCGGTAGCGACCAGCGGATTTGTAGTTGTTTGATATACAGCCCCGACACCCCCGGTTGCCATCAAGGTTATTTTTGAAAGGAACGTATCTACCTTGCCAGTTTTAAGATCCAGCACATACGCTCCGAAACATTCGATGTCGGGCGTTTGTCTTGTTACAGTTACTCCTAAATGGTGCTGGGTAAGGATCTCGATGGCAAAGTGGTTTTCGAAAATTGTGATATTAGGATGTTGTTTTACGGCTTGTATCAGGCTGTCTTGTATTTCTGCTCCCGTATTGTCTTTATGATGAAGAATTCGGAACTCTGAATGTCCGCCTTCACGGTGGAGATCGAAATCACCTTTTTCATTTTTATCGAAATCGACACCCCAGTTTATAAGTTCTCTGATTTGTCCCGGAGCTTCTCTGACTACTTTTTCTACAGCGGCCCTGTCGCTTATCCAGTCGCCTGCAATCATTGTGTCTTCGATATGTTTCTCGAAGTTGTCTACCAGAGTATTGGTAACCGATGCCACACCTCCTTGAGCAAAGAATGTATTGGTTTCTTCCAGTTCGGTTTTGCAAATAAGAGCGACTTTTCCTTTATGGGCGACTTTCAAAGCAAAACTCATACCGGCGATACCGGAACCGATAACCAGAAAATCAAATTTATATACCATTACCGTTTGTTTTTATCTATTGGCAAGCAAATATAACAAAGTTATATCGCTTTTTTTCTGGCAAAGTTAAAAATAAATACAGCAATGTGTACCTTTGCAATAAAATAGATTTTATGCAGAGAACCTTTAAGGCAACGGCAGACGGTTTTTATATTACGCTGACGATAATATTACTTCTCGTGATGATGTTTTTTTTCTGGTTTCATTATATTGTTCTTGCAACGATATTTTTAATCGCAAGTGTAATGATTACACAGAAAATGTTGCGGACGAACTATGTTTTTTCCGATGATATTGGCTTGAATATACAGAGTGGACTTTTCCCTCCGGTATATATCGCATTACAAGATGTATCAATGATCGAGATAGGACGTTCCTTGAATATGAAATATGCCGTAAGCGTGAATGGAGTGTGGATATCTTTGATTTCGGGAAAGCGGTATTTTGTTTCTCCTGAAGATGTAGGCGGTTTTATTTCTTGCTATAAAAAACGGATAAAATAGGAGTGATATGTTAAAAGAATTTTTTTTAGTTTTTTGAGTAAGGTTATGCAGCATTATGCATGAAATATGCATCTTTAATCATAGAACCATTTTTTCCCGGATATGAGTAAAAAGAGATTGGGAACAAAAAGGGCAAACTCGAGAAGGATGATTATAGGACTTGACGCAAAAAGAGCAAATGCAAATTTTACCGGTTTAGGTAATTATAGCCGCTATATTGTAGATACATTGGCTACCTATCAAGGTGAGCATCGTTATCGTATGTATATTCCTAAGAAGAAGACAAATGCTTCTTATGATAAGTTATTAGTACATAATAATGTAAGTTCCATACTTCCTTCGTCTTCGTTTATGAAACGTTGTAGTGCTCTATGGCGCTCGTTTTATATAAAACGGGGGCTGATAGCTGATGGTGTGCAGTTGTATCACGGTTTAAGTAACGAATTACCTATAGGGATACATAAAACAGGTATTCGTAGTGTTGTTACCATACATGACCTGATATTTTTGCGTTATCCGGAATTTTATGCACCTATTGACCGTAAAATCTATAATTTTAAATTTCGCTATGCCTGTAAAGTGGCCGATCGTGTAATTGCTGTAAGTGAATGTACGAAACGTGATATAATGAAATACTATCATATTCCGGCAGAAAAGATCGATGTGGTATATCAGGGATGTGACGAAAGATTTTCTGTTCAGGTAAACATGGAGGAGAAAGAAGAAATTCGGATCCGTTATAATTTACCGGAAAAATATATTTTGAATGTAGGTAGTATTGAATCCCGTAAAAATCTATTGCTTGCAGTTAAAGCACTTCGGAATGTATCTGAAGACGTGCATTTGGTCGCAGTGGGCAAATATACCGAATATGCTTCACAGATTGAAGATTATGTACGGCAGAATGGACTTGAAAATCGCGTTCATTTGCTTTACGGTGTCGTTTTTGAAGACTTGCCTGCTATATATCAGTTAGCCTCTCTTTTTGTTTATCCGTCACGTTTCGAAGGTTTCGGAATACCTGTTATTGAAGCGATGAGTTCGCGTATTCCTGTAATAGCTGCAACGGGTTCTTGTCTGGAAGAAGCGGGAGGTCCTCATTCTCTTTATGTCGACCCGGATGATGTACAAGGCATGTCCGATGCAATGAACAAGGTTCTGGATGATGAATCTTTGAGAAGAAAAATGATAGAAGAGGGGTGTTCATATATAGAACGTTTTCAGAAGGATATACTCGCCGAACATTTGAACCGGGTGTATCTGAAATGTTTCGACAAAAAAGTTGAAAAAGCTCCTGTGGTACAAACTTCTTCCAACGTATTTACGAAACTTACCCAATATATACCTTTCCTGTAATAAAAAATCTTTATCTTTATCCGTAAAGATTGTCTTGTTTATATGGAAAAAAGAAAAGATATATTTGTTGCTTTTGATTGTGATAAAATGAAGCATCCTAATACCGGATTATACTCATTTTGTCATCAATTGGCTTTGGCTCTGAACCAGGAGGCATTGAATCGCGGAGCGGCTTTTATGGTGGGCCTTCCTTCTCGTATATCGGGTATATTTGAAGATAAAATTCCGGAGCACTCTTATCGTTTGACAGATAAAATAAAGTTTCATTGTCCTTCAAAAATCAATATATGGCATGCTCCTTTCCAGTTGGGAAAATATTTTCCTAAAGATAAAAAGACTGTGCTTACTATACATGATCTGAATTTTTTATATGAAAAGGATGGAAAAAGAAGAGAGTCTGGCCTGAGAAAGCTTCAAAAGAATATTAATCGTTCGGATTATCTTGTCGCTATTTCGGAATTTACAAAAAAGGATATATTGAAATATCTGGATATACAGGGGAAACCTTTAGATGTTATTTATAACGGTTGTTCGGTTTATACCGGTGAAATACGGACGCCTGCAAAGAAACCTGTCCGGCCGTTCCTTTTTAATCTGGGTACGGTATTACCTAAAAAAAATATGCATGTATTGCCTTACTTACTGGCCGGTAATGACTATGAGCTATATATAGCCGGTAACCGTTCCCCTTATGAAAATGAAATTATGGCTGTGGCAGTGGAGATGTGCGTAGCAGATCGTGTGCATATACTAGGACCCGTGAAAGAAGAGGAGAAACATTGGTATCTTAAACATTGCGAGGCATTTGTTTTTCCTTCTATAGCAGAAGGTTTCGGTTTGCCGGTTATTGAGGCTATGTATTACGGGAAACCGGTTTTTTTGTCCCGGCATACTTGTCTTCCGGAGATAGGGCAAGATAAGGCTTATTATTTTAATTATGAATTTGATCCTGAGCTGATGCGTAAAGAATTTCAGGAGGGTATGGAACATTTTTCCAGTTCTGGAGATCCATCGGCTTTGAAACAGCATGCATTAAGCTTTTCCTGGGAAAATGCAGCTAAAGCATACTGGGATATTTATGAAAGTTTATTCTGATTTTGTTGGATTTCCCGCTATTGAATCGAATAATTCTTCCCATTTCTTTCCAATCGTTTCAAGCATATAATTTCTGCTTTTTTCGATGACGGCTTGTTGTATTTCTTCTCTCTGAAGATCGTTTTCGATAAGTTTTCTGAGCTGTGAAGAAAATTCTTTCATATTGTATGGTTCTACAACTATACCGTATTTTCCAGAAGGTGACAGTACGGATCTGACGCCGGCAGAACATCCGAAAGCTATAGGGGCTACTCCGTTGGCTTGAGCTTGAGTAAGCGTAAGTCCCCATGCTTCGGAGGTCGATGTCAGGCATAATATAGCAGCATCTTTATAATAGGGGGTTACGTCCGATTGATATCCTTTGAAGGTTATCCGGGCGTTAGGGTAGGAGGATGATTGTTCCCGGAGCTTTTCCATTTCTGGTCCGTCTCCCACTATAATGGCTTCCCAGTCGGGATATTCGGAGGATATTTTACCCCATATATCTATAAGGCGGTCTACGCGTTTGTCGGCATAGCTGAGACGGCCTACATAAAGGATTTGTTTTTTCTTTTTTGTTATGACCTTATCCGGTGCTTGTACGGGATTGGGGATAACGGTAATTTGGGGAGAAGATTCGGTTAAGGACAACTTTTTACGGATGCTTTCACCATATTCCTGACATAGTACTACATAAGCGTCGCATATCGACAGAGTTTCTTTATATTTCCTGATTACGTCTTTTTCAATAGAGTGTCCCCATACTATTTTGGGATACCGCAGAAATATCCATTCGAGCCATAATCCCAATGAGCGTTTTTTGCGCTCTCTGGCAACTATGAGCCTGTTCTCTATTTCCCAAAACGGTGTGACATGCAGAGCGAATATTATTTTGCAGGAAGTATGTTCTTTTATGTAATGAAGACGTTTTAAATACAGGCTGGGTAGAATGAAAAAACCGATTTTTCTTTTTTGTATTTCTTGTGCAATAAATTGCGCATTTTTTTCCGATTGTATGGAACGCTTGTCGGGAAGTACGATAAAATGAAGATAATGTTTTAGTTCTTCAGTCAATTGTTCGTTGTGCAACAACCGTGTAAATACCCATATCTGGTCGTTTTGAAGGGCCATATAGCGCCCTATTTCGGCAGTGATGGTCTCTGCTCCGCCCATGGGGAAATCTTCGTGAATAAAAGCTATATTACGATTCATAAATTATCCGATTTTCTTTTTTAAAATATAATATTGGGCGAATATACGTCCTAATGCAGGAGCGTATGCATATAATCTGAACAATTTCCGATAAGGTCTTATTTGCTTGTTACGGATAAGCTGCGGATATTTTTGTAGTAAACGTAAAGTTTCTTTGCTTCTTTCATGGGCTCCTTTGAACCAGCATTTCTTGAGTAATAAATTATAGGCACAGATATATATGCATGCTATGGCTGGTTTTAATGCTTCGTATTCTTTCTTGTAAATCAGAAAGTTATCTATTAATTTAGGATATAATAATATGTTATCGACTTTTTTGCTGGAGATTTTTCCATTTGAAATGGATCGGTCCTGTATGCAGTAATGTAGTAGGGGGAGACTTCTTAAAATGGTTATATTTTGTGCGTAATAGACTAATTGCGTAGTGAGATAGGTATCCTCTCCGTAACTTAATTCTTTACAGAAACTTATCGGATGGCTATATAAAGAACGTTTGTGCAAATAGCTCCATACCGACCAGTGGTTATCTCCGAAAGCGATGGAACGAAAAAAATCTATATTATTGTAACGGGTTTCAGGAGAAAGTATGGATGGTTTGGAATACCCTTCTTTTTCATATTCCCAGAGAAAAGGCATAACTATCATATCGGCTTGTGTTTTTACCGCTTCGTCCCATAGTAATTCCAGGGCATTATTTTCCAGGTAATCGTCACCGTCAAGATGTAAAATATAGTCGCCTTCTGCGTTTTCAATGCCTGTTTTTCTTGCGAAAGCAAGACCTTCGTTTTTTTTAGTGACTATTTTTATGCGCTTATCTTTTAATGCGTATTTTTCGATAATAGAGAGGGAGTTATCCGTGCTGCCATCGTTTATAACGATAATCTCGGTATCGCTCAAAGTTTGGGAAATGACCGATTGCAAGCATCGCCCGATATAACGCTCGATATTATAGACCGGTATGATTACAGATATTTTGATAGCCATTATTTTTTAGATTCTTCCCGGATGAGTTGTCTCATATTTTTTATGAACAGTTCTGTCGAATGTATATTTTTTACATAGGAATGGCCTTCAACCGATAACTTTTTTCTTTTATCTTCATCGGTCATCAGCGTGCGTATAGCATTTACGAATAAATCTATGGAATCAAATCCGTCTCCTAAAACGGTTCCGGTATATATCCCGAATTTCTCAGTTAAATTCTCCGGATTTTGGCAACTTACCAATAGTGTACCGTATGCAAGGGCTTCGAGGAATGTTATCGGGAGGGCTTCATGTATGGATGTGTTAACCATAATCTTTGCGTCGCGAATATAGTTAAATTTTTCTTTTCCTTCGACATGCCCGGTAAAATGGAGATTGGGTATCCCTGTATGATATTTATTCATAATGCTTTCATTACGTGATTTTTCCCGGAATGTTTGCCCCAGCATGTAAAATTGATATTCAGGCATACGCTTCGCTATTTCACAGAATAACCATCCACGTTTTACCGATTCTATTCTTCCTATGAATATTATACTGTCTTTTTTAGGATATGTTTCAACATCAAATTCAGGGTCTATATCTACGGGGTTTGGAAAATATTTGATAGGTGCTTCTACCGGAAGCCGATAGAGATCACGGGCTTTGTCTATGAGAAAGTTTCCTTGAGTAATGAATTTTACCCGATCTTCTTTGTATAGCTTGTTCACCATATCGTATATGGCCGAGTTCCAGTAATGGCTTTCAGGAAATAATTTTACGGTTTCTATTTCGAGCCAGTCTCTCCAGGGACGAGGATCTTGTATCCATAAAATAAGGCGTTTGGATTTGTCTTTTTCATAATTTAATATATCCCTGGTCATTTCTATGGAAAGATATAAATCGTAGTTCTGTTTTTGAAGCCATTTTGAAATGTGTTTTCTTCCCGGTAGTATGTATACATCTACATCGTCTACTTGTTCTCTTAAAGCTTTTTTTTCTTTTTTGTTTTCACTCATTTCCAACAATACATCAATTTTGATATCACTACATGGGATGTACTTGGCAATATAATGTCTGGCTAAGAATCCATAGCCTCCGTAAGCCGTATTGAAGCCTCCGAAAAATTCATCGATGAGGAGGGCTACTCTTATTTGGTCGCTTGGTTTTTTATAACCTGCCCATTTTTTTATTTTTCGGCTGATATTTGTAGAAAACCTTCCCCAGCGATATGTCCATATGAAGTTTTTGTAAGGTGTTTTTTTAAGGTTCTCAAAGTATAAGTGTTTGAGAGGTATACGGCAACGGAGGTGTGTTGTCCATGGTTTTACATTTCCTATATAGTGAATAATGACGGCGTTATTCATGTTTTCAACGTCGTATTTCATATTGTCGGTAGTGAAATTGTATATGGAAGGAACTTGTTTTATATGATTTTTAAAAACGATGTTGATAATATCCTGATCCTGATATTTGATTTTATCTTCAAGTTCCTTGTTTTTTTGCATAAGTAATTCGAAAATATTATTATCTCTCATTTTTTTGAGATTAAGTAATAATACTCCGGCATTGACATACAAATCTTTATTGTCCATGCCGATTTCCGATTTATAATAGCTGTTCTTTATCCACATATCTTCCGCTCCGGCACAATAAAAATCATCTATATTCGTGTCCCATAGAGGCTGCAATGATCCGTTTACGACTAAATCGCAATCCAGATATATTCCTTTATCCAGTTGAGGGTATAACTCTGCAATTATATACCTATAATAGGTTTGCGAAGATATATAATCTATATTTCTTTTTATAGAACTGAATATACTGTCATCTATTATTTTAAATTCGACTGTTGCATTTTTATAATGTTCTATCGAGCTTTGAATCCGTTTTAAATTTTTAGGGGAAATATAATCGGTAAGAATATGAAAATTAAAACACGCGTCAAGATTGTTTTCCAGTATAGATGTAATAGCGACACAACAATGTTGAGAATATTTATTATTTATAGCTAAAAAGATGGATATCGGTTTCATTTGTCGGTGTTTTTTATTTATTTCTTCATATAAAGTAGCTTTTCCTCGGGAGAAAATTTCTCTATGGCGTAACGAAGTGTCGTTCGCGGCATGGTTGTATGGTACTTATCCAGAAATTTTGTTAGTGTTCTTTTGTCTTTTTTTCCTACTTCGCGAAGCATCCATCCTACTGCTTTCCGGATGAGGTCGTGTTCGTGGTATAACAATTTTTCTGCTATAGCTATCGTATCGTCAAATTTCCCGTTTCGTATCCACTTCCATGTAGCAACTATGGATATTCGTTGTTCCCAAAGTATATTGCTTCCGGCTAACTGGTGAAGTATGCCGTGTTCTTTATTTTCTATCCATTCTCCTACGATCTGTGCCGCCGATAGATCTACCAGATCCCAGTTATTTATATATTTTGTGTGCTTGAGATAGCTTTGGAAGAGCTGCTGTTTTTTATCTTCCGAAGCTTTTTTGAATTGTTCTATCATACACAGTAGAGCGAACATACGATGTTCGTGTACAGGCTCTTTCAATAGTGCTTCAAGCTCATTGACAGGAGTGTCAGAATGCTTTTTTGCTATCTTTCGTATTTCAGGTACGGTTACACCAATAAAAATATCTCCTTCGCCGTATTGTCCTTTTCCGGTTTTAAAGAAACCTGAAAGTATTTTTATTTTATCGGGATTTGCGGAAGACCGCAGGTCTTGTTTGATGGCCGTTATTTTCTCCATTTATTTTATTTCCAATATAATACAAAGGTAAGAAAAGTTTTTATATCGCTAAAAGGAAAGTCGTATAATCATAATTATGGGTAACGGAACTGTTTATTTTTAATATGTTAGAATTTTATTCTATATGTTTAGCAATAAAACCTGTGGTATTGCATAGGTTATAATATATATGTTATGGTCATGGCAGGAGGAAAACTGTGTATGGTGTTTTATTCCGGAGATGATTGGACAGCGGGACTGGGTACGGGACTATTCTTCCTATACCTATGATTCCTATTTTTTCTGTGTTCGTCGATTTTTAGCGACAGGAATTTCAACGTAGATAATAATGCGCCATATTTTTTATCATTTTCGTAACTTTTTCATAAGTGAATGATTCGGTCTTTATAGGGGTTAAAGTGATATTATATTTTTTTAATATTTTTATAATTATCCTGTTACATATGGTACGTGATGAGAATTTTTTCATTGTATGAATTTTTCACGAAAGAATGAATAAGTCTGAAGAAAATAATATTAAGTGGGGAAAATTTATTTTTTAGGCTGGATTCTGTTGAATATTTACGGGTAATTTCCCGTAAAAATAAAAATATGAAACTCTCGTGAAGATAAATTTTTTATAATATATTGATTATTAGTGATTAATGGTTGAAAAATAGTGTCTTGTGATTTCGGTGAAATAGAATTTATAAGTATAGACTTTTCTTTGATGGTTCGCATCGGGTAAGATTATTAATTTTACCGTTGTAAAAGAATGAGGTACGTTAGAAAATTCTTAATTTTACGTCTGATTCAAAAACACGGCTTATGGTTCTTAATTATATTTGGATAGCTTTCTTCCTGATCGCATTTGTTGTTGCTGTGATTCAAACTCTATTTTATGGTAATCTTACGATCTGGACCGACATTATGAATTCGTCTTTTGCTTCTGCACGTACGGCATTCGAAATATCTTTAGGACTTACCGGTGTTTTGTCTTTATGGATGGGATTAATGAAGATCGGGGAAAGGGGAGGAGTCATCGCTTTTTTTTCGCGTCTTATCAGTCCTCTTTTTACACGCCTTTTTCCTGGTGTTCCGAAAGGGCATCCCGCCATGGGCTCTATTTTTATGAATGTGTCAGCTAATATGCTGGGGCTCGATAATGCGGCCACCCCTCTGGGGCTGAAAGCCATGCAGGAATTACAAGAGCTGAATCCTAAGAAAGATACGGCAACTAACGCTATGTTGATGTTCCTTATTCTAAATTCGTCGGGGCTGTGCCTTATTCCTTTAGGGGTAATGGTCTACCGATCCCAAATGGGTGCGGCTAATCCTTCGGATGTTTTTCTGCCGATACTTATAGCGACATTTATAGCGACACTGGTCGGGCTTATTGCTATATGTCTGAAGCAAGGCATCAATTTATTGGATAAAGTTATTCTCGGGTGGCTGGGAGGTCTTACATTAGCTGTAGGGTGTATGGTATGGTATTTTTCTTCTCTGTCTCAAGATAAAATGCAGTTATATTCGAGTTTTGTCGCAAATTCGGCTTTATTCTCTATTATAACGGGTTTTTTAATAGCCGGTTTCCGCAGGCATATCAATATGTATGAGACTTTTATAGAAGGAGCTAAAGACGGATTTAAAACAGCCGTGACTATCATTCCGTATTTGGTTGCTATTCTTGTTTCTATCGGGATCTTCAGGGCGTCCGGAGCTATGGATTTTCTGGTTGACGGTATATCTGCTGCGGTTGCTTGGTGCGGATTAGATACCGATTTTGTAGGGGCGTTGCCTACGGCTATCATGAAACCTTTGAGTGGCAGCGGCTCGCGTGGGATGATGGTGGATGCCATGTCTACCTACGGGGTTGATTCCTTTGTGGCGAAAGTTGCCGCTACGGTGCAGGGAAGTACCGATACTACCTTCTATATTCTTGCAGTGTATTTCGGAAGTGTAGGTGTACGAAAGACCCGTTATGCCGTTAGCTATGCTTTACTGGCCGATTTCGTAGGAGCTGTTGCTGCTATTCTGGTATCTTATATATTCTTTAAATAACACAGTATATTATTCCCGATAAATGCCTTATCTTTGTAAAAGATTATAAATTAGGATAAATATGGCAATAACTTATTATGCCGAAGGCGTGAAGTTTCCTGATATAAAGAAACGTGTAACGAACGATTGGATAAAGCGGGTTGCAGCGTCGTATGGTAAAAAGTGCGGTGAAATCGCTTATCTGTTTTGTTCCGATGAGAAGATATTATCGGTGAATAATGAATACCTACATCATGATTATTATACGGATATCATTACTTTTGATTATTCGGAGAATGATGTGATAAACGGAGATATTTTTATCAGTGTAGATACGGTACGTTCGAATGCTACTCAATATGATGTTTCGTATAAACAGGAACTTCTACGGATTATTATCCATGGGATACTACATCTCTGTGGTATTAACGATAAAGCTGAAGGAGAGCGAGAGCATATGACCGCTTGTGAAAATGAGGCACTGGATATGTTGATAAATAAATCTTAATGTATTGATATATAATTTATTATATTAACGTTGTTCTGTATTTAGAAATAAAGCTAATGGATTTCAATTATGATGTAATAGTGATAGGAGCCGGACATGCCGGATGCGAAGCTGCGTGCGCTTCTGCCGGACTGGGATCTAAGACTTTGCTTGTCACTATGGATATGAATAAGATAGCACAAATGAGCTGTAATCCTGCTGTTGGTGGTATAGCGAAAGGGCAGATCGTGCGTGAAATAGATGCTTTGGGCGGATATATGGGGATAGTTACCGATCGTACGGCTATACAATTTCGTATGTTGAACCGTTCGAAGGGACCAGCTATGTGGAGTCCCCGGTCACAAAGCGATAGAGCTAAATTTATACAGGAATGGAGAGGTATTGTTGAAAACATGCCTAATCTATATATGTGGCAAGACTCTGTAAAACAATTGATTATAAAAAATAATAGGGTTTTGGGAGTTATTACCGGCTTGGGAGTAGAGTTTTCGGCTAAATCGGTAGTACTTACGTCCGGAACTTTTATGAACGGACTTATGCATATCGGTCGTACAAAACTACCCGGAGGGCGTATCTCCGAGCTGGCGTCTTACGGAATAACTGAGCAGCTATCCGGGTTGGGCATTATTTCCGGGCGTATGAAAACCGGAACACCTGTGCGGATTGACGGAAGAAGCATTCATTTTGATGAAACTACAGAGCAGACCGGAGAGAATGATTTTCATAAGTTCTCTTATATGGATTATGTTCCGAGGCCTCTAAAACAAAGAAGTTGCTGGACTGTTTATACAAATGATGCCGTACATGCTATATTGAAAAAGGGTTTGCCTGATTCTCCTTTATATAACGGACAGATACAGAGTATAGGTCCCCGATATTGTCCTAGTATCGAAACGAAAATCGTTACGTTTCCGGATAAAACAGAACATCAATTATTTCTTGAGCCTGAAGGAGAAACTACGCAGGAGTATTATCTGAACGGGTTTTCATCTTCGTTGCCGTTAGATATACAGGTACAAGCACTTCAACAGATACCGGCTTTGCGGGATGTGCGCATTTACCGCCCTGGATATGCGATTGAATACGATTATTTCGAACCCACACAATTAATGCATAATCTTGAAACGAAACAAATACGTAACCTTTTTTTTGCAGGTCAGGTAAATGGAACTACAGGTTATGAAGAGGCTGGGGGACAAGGTGCAATTGCCGGTATAAATGCGCATATAAATTGTCATGGTGGAGAATCTTTTGTTTTAGGCCGTGATGAAGCTTATATCGGAGTTCTTATAGATGATCTTGTTACGAAAGGAGTAGATGAGCCTTATCGTATGTTTACTTCCCGTGCCGAATATCGTATTTTACTCCGGCAAGACGATGCTGATATGAGATTGACTGAAAAGTCATATGAATTGGGGCTGGCAAAGAGAGATAGATACGATTTGCTGAAAGAAAAACGGGAGCAAAGAGACAAGCTCATTAACTTCGCAAAAGAATACTCTATAAAACCTAGTTATATTAACGGAAAGTTGGAGGCCTTAGGAACAACGCCTTTGAAACAAGGAGTGAAACTTATTGACTTGATATTACGCCCTCAGTTAAATATGATTATTCTGGCGGAACTAATTCCTGCTCTAAAAAGAGAGATAGAAACTATTCCTAACAGAAAAGAAGAGATTGTTGAGGCGGCTGAAATAATGATAAAATACCAGGGTTATATAGAACGAGAAAAAATGATTGCAGATAAAATTTCCCGTTTGGAACACATGAAAATTAAGGGAAGATTTAACTATCATGAAATACAGGCATTATCTACAGAGGCCAGGCAAAAGCTTTCTAAAATAGAACCGGAGACGATTGCCCAGGCTTCCCGTATTCCGGGTATTTCGCCAAGCGATATTAATATACTTTTGCTGTTGTTGGGACGTTAATGTTTCACGTGAAACAAAATTTGTCAATCCCTGTTATAAAAGGGTTTAAAACTGATTTAAATAATAAAAATGAAATAATATGAGTTTAGAAAATATTAAAAGTAAAGTTCGTGATGTATATGATTTTCCGCAGAAGGGAATCGTGTTTAAGGATTTGACTACGGTTTTTAAAGACAAAGAGTGTTTACATGAATTAAGCCAAGATTTATCGGCAATGTATGTAGATAAGGGAATTACAAAAGTCGTAGGCATTGAATCCCGCGGATTTATTATGGGACCTATTATCGCAAACAATATAGGTGCAGGTTTTGTTCCTATGCGTAAACCAGGAAAACTCCCGGCTGAAACCTGGGTCGAAAGTTATGAGAAAGAATATGGTGTAGATACGATAGAGATACATAAAGATGCGTTGGATGAGAATGATGTAGTCCTTCTTCACGATGATTTACTGGCGACCGGAGGTACGATGTTGGCTGCATATAAGTTAGTAAAGAGATTCAATCCTAAGAAAGTATATGTAAATTTTGTTGTAGAGCTGGAATTTCTGAAAGGAAGAAATTTGTTCCCCGAAGAAGTAGAGGTTGAGGCCCTCATTAAATACTAAAAAACTTGGCAGGAACGAGTGAACATATTAAAACTATTCTTGCTCTCTTACCTGAAACTCCTGGTGTATATCAGTATTTCGATAAAGAGGGCAAAATCATTTATGTAGGTAAAGCTAAGAATCTGAGAAGGAGGGTCTCTTCTTATTTTAACAAGGTGCATGAATCTCCGAAAACAAATATTCTGGTCCGGAATATTTATGATTTAAAATATATTGTTGTTAAGACAGAGGAAGATGCGCTACATTTGGAAAATAGTCTTATCAAAGAATATAAACCCCGTTATAATGTCTTATTGAAAGATGATAAAACTTATCCCTGGATTTGTGTAAAAAATGAACATTTTCCTCGGGTAATGCTTACGAGGAGGGTGATAAAAGATGGTTCAAGGTATTACGGTCCTTATGCCAATGTTCATTTAGCTAAGACTGTCTTAGCTAAAATACGTGAATTATATCCTATACGTACCTGTAATTATGCATTGACTCCGGAAAATATAAAGCATAAAAAGTTTAGGTTATGTTTGCAATATCATATTAAGAATTGTAAAGGCTGCTGTGAAGGTTTTATTGATGAAAATACTTATTTGGGATATATTTCCGAGGTTAAACAGATATTAAATGGGAATACGCAGCAAATAAGCCATATGCTGCAAGATGAAATGAACCGGTTATCGGCGGAACTGAAATTTGAAGAAGCTCAACAGATAAAAGAAAAATATCTTCTAATTGAAAAATATCGTTCTAAGTCTGTAATCGTGAGTACATCTATCCATAATACAGATGTATTTTCGTACGAAGAAGACGAAAATGCTGCTTTTGTCAATTATATGCATATCCGGGGTGGTTCTGTGGTTCAGAGTGTAACTATAGAATATAAGAAAAAACTCGATGAATCGGCTTCTGAAATCTTGGCATTAGGTATTGCGGAATTGCGTACCCGATTTAAGAGCACTTCCAAAGAAATTATTGTGCCATTTTTACCCGAATCAGAATTTGAGGGAGTAGAGATAGTAGTGCCGCAAAGAGGTGATAAGAAAAAATTATTGGAGATATCACAACAAAATGCTAAACAATATAAAGCGGACAGACTGAAACAGTCGGAAAAACTAAATCCGGAGCAGCGTGTTACGCGTATTCTTTCAAGGCTGCAAAAAGACTTTCATTTACCGGCATTACCAATGCATATTGAATGTTTTGATAATTCCAATATACAAGGGACTAATCCGGTCGCGTCTTGTGTTGTTTTTAAGAAGGCGAAAGCTTCTAAGAAAGATTATCGCCATTTTAATATAAAAACAGTGGAGGGACCAGATGATTTTGCATCTATGAAAGAAATTATATACAGGAGATATAAAAGGTTGTTGGACGAAGAACAGGATTTGCCTCAACTGATTGTTGTTGATGGAGGAAAAGGGCAGTTAAGTGCTGCGGTTTCTTCTTTGGATGAATTAGGGTTGAGAGGTAAAATAGCTATAGTAGGGATCGCTAAGCGGCTGGAAGAAATTTATTTTCCGGGAGATACGGTCCCGTTATACCTGGATAAAAATTCTGAATCTTTGAAATTAATTCAGCAGATGAGAGATGAAGCCCATCGCTTCGGTATAACACATCACAGAAATAGACGAAGTAAGTCCCAAACTGTATCGATTTTAGATAATATAATTGGAATAGGACCCAAAACAAAGGAGTTGCTTTTAACTCATTATAAAAGCGTAAAACGAATAAAAGAAGTCCCAATTACTGATCTGGAATTATTGATAGGGAAGAACAAAGCTAATATTGTTTTTGAGGCATTGAATAAAAATATTTCCGATTAATTCATTTAATGTACTGTATATTAGATGTTTATGTGTGTTTTTTACTAAAACAATTCAGTGAAAAAAGCTTTTTGGCAGATACAGAT
The DNA here is from genome assembly GCF_025567045.1 of Barnesiella propionica. Classification (NCBI taxonomy): domain Bacteria; kingdom Pseudomonadati; phylum Bacteroidota; class Bacteroidia; order Bacteroidales; family Barnesiellaceae; genus Barnesiella; species Barnesiella propionica. The sequence goes on from NZ_JAOQJK010000005.1 coordinate 48,989, forward strand.
AAAATGATTATCTTGCAAATTGTTTAATGATATATATATGAGAGTAGTCGTACAACGTGTGGATGAGGCTTCGGTCGCTATAAGTGGTTTTGTAAAATCCTTTATTGGTAAAGGATTGTTGGTTTTAGTGGGGGTTGAAAATGCAGATACGATTGAAGATGTCGACTGGCTGGTACGTAAAATAATTAATTTGCGTATATTCGATGACGAACAAGGTATAATGAATTTATCTGTAACAGATGTTGATGGAGGCATATTGGTAATCAGTCAATTTACTTTATTTGCTTCTACCAAAAAAGGAAATCGCCCTTCTTATATGCGGTCAGCGGGTCATGAACATGCTATTCCCATGTATGAAGAATTTTGCAGGCAATTGGAATTGAAACTGGGAAAAGAAGTGAAAACGGGAGAGTTTGGTGCCGATATGCAAATAAAATTAATAAATGACGGTCCTGTTACGATTTGTATTGATACGAAAAATAAAGAATAATATGACAATAAAAGAAGCTCAGAATTTGGTTGATGAATGGGTGAATACGATTGGTGTCCGCTATTTTAGTGAGTTGACCAATATGGCCATTTTAACGGAAGAAGTAGGGGAAGTAGCTCGCATTATATCCAGAAAGTACGGAGATCAGTCTTTTAAAAAAAATGAAGAAGATATTGATTTAAGCGATGAAATGGCCGATGTCTTATGGGTATTACTTTGTCTGGCAAATCAAACCGGAGTTAATTTGACCGAAGCATTTCAGCGTAATATTGATAAAAAGACAAAGCGAGATAAAAACAGACATATTAATAATCCTAAACTGAAATAATTATGGATAAGTACGAAGAAGCATTGAAGCTTTATAACACCGATCTGGATGACGCTCAAGTGCAGGAAGCTGTAGAAAAGATATTGCGCGAAAATCTGGAGAAAAATAGTAATGTCGAGGTTTACAAGTTTTTATTTCATTGTATTGATCTGACGACGTTAAATGTAACCGATAATGTAGATACGGTAACTCGTTTTACCAAGCGGGTAAATGATTTTGAGAATGAACATCCTGAATTGCCAAATGTGGCCGCAATTTGTGTTTATCCTAATTTTGCTGGCACTGTACGTATGAATTTGGAAGTTTCCCATGTGAATATTGCTGCTGTATCAGGTGGATTTCCAACGTCCCAGACTTTTACCGAAGTGAAGGTCGCTGAAACTGCTTTAGCTGTGGCGGATGGTGCGGATGAGATAGATATCGTAATCAATATCGGAGATTTTCTTGGTGGATTTTATGAGGATATGTGTGATGAAATCGAAGAAATTAAACATTCCTGCCATCAGGCTCATTTAAAAGTTATTCTTGAAACAGGAGCTTTGAAAACAGCTTCTAACATAATGAAAGCTTCTGTTTTGTCTATGTATTCGGGTGCAGACTTTATAAAGACTTCTACGGGAAAAATGGAGCCCGCTGCATCGCTTGAAGCTGCATATGTGATGTGTTCTGCCATAAAAGCATATTACGAAAAAACAGGCCGTAAAATAGGCTTTAAACCTGCCGGCGGAATTTCTACGACGGCCGATGCTGTTAAATACTATTGCATTGTGAAAGAAATTCTGGGAGAAGAATGGCTGACAAACGAACTTTTCCGGATAGGAGCCAGTCGTCTGGCTAATAATTTATTATCGGATATTTGGGGAACATCTACTAAATATTTTTGATATTGCTGGGAAATTTGAAAGACCAGATAAATTATTTATTGATATCTATAAAAAAGAGCGGTTATAATTAATCGCTCTTTCTTTTTGGCTTTTATGAATTATATAAATTCATCTCCGTATTTCATTTTAGTATCGGTGACAAACTGTTTTATACGCTGTTCGTCGCTTTTAGGACATATCAATAGTACGTTATCTGCTTCTGCTACGATATAATCATTGAGCCCTTCCATCACCACTAGCTTATCTCCCTGTACTGCAACTACGTTGTTTTTGCATTCGTAAGTAAGAGCTTTGCTGTTTTGAGTAACATTTCCGTCACTGTTCTTTGGGGAATGGTCGTATAATGCGCTCCATGTGCCCAGATCGGACCATCCGAAATCGGAACACAATACGAATACGTTTGATGCTTTTTCCATTATACCGAAATCGATAGAAATATTAGGACAAGCGGCAAAATTTTCATTGATAAAAGACATTTCTTCTTCTGTGCCGAACTTATCGATACCGGCTTCAAAGCGATTTGAAATGTCCGGTAAATGGCGTTGGAATGCTTTTATGATGCTTTGTACGTTCCAAATGAATATCCCGGAGTTCCAGAAAAATTCGCCGCTTTCTACAAATACTTTGGCAAACTCTAAAGAAGGTTTTTCCGTGAACGTTTTTACTGTCTTTATCTCTTCTTCGGCATCTTCTCCCACCTGAATGTAGCCATATCCCGTTTCAGGGCGGTTAGGTTTAATGCCTAAAGTAAGAAGAGCCGGATATTTTTCAACGAATTGAAGGCCTTTTAACAGACATCTGCCGAATTCTTCTTCTTTCAGTATCACATGATCCGATGGAGCCACTACGATATTGGCTTTCGGGTTTAATGCTTGTATGTGATAAGCCGCCCATGCCACACAAGGTGCCGTGTTACGTCTTTGCGGTTCCAGTAATATCTGCTTGTCCGATAGTTCTGGTAACTGTTCTTTTACCAAATCGGCATATGATTCATTGGTAACTATAAAGATATGGTCTTTCGGGATTACTTTTACAAAGCGGTCATAGCTCATTTGTAAAAGAGAACGCCCCGTACCGAAAAAATCGAGAAATTGTTTCGGACGGGTTGCCCGGCTGAACGGCCAGAAACGGCTGCCAATTCCTCCACCCATAATCACGCAATATCTATTTTCCATAGGTGATATCCATTTTGAGTTAAAACTTTTGCTAATGTAGTTAATATTTTGGATTAATCTTAAGTGAACAAGTTTTTTTGAAAAAAAATAGATTTAGTTTTGTGTATATACAGATATTTGTTTACCTTTGCCCCGTCTTAAAAGCCCAGATGGCGGAATTGGTAGACGCGCTGGTCTCAAACACCAGTGGATTCACTTCCATGCCGGTTCGATCCCGGCTCTGGGTACAAGGAAAAGCTGAAAATAAAATATTTTCAGCTTTTTATTTTTTGGGGGAATAAAAAAAGATAAAGCAAAATTCTTTTTCCCGGTAGAATTATATTAAATTTCAACGAAACCATCTGGCTTTTTTATATGAATCTTTATTTTGTTGCGTTATTATATTCTTCATTATAAGCTTTGATAGCATTTCGTATAAGTTGCTCCGGATCGAATAATTTATCATTTTTCTTATAATATTCAAAGAAAAATGGAAAATTGAAAGTTGCACCATTATGCATTTTTCCTTTCCAAACGACTTTTTTCCCGGTAATATCTTCTTTCTTTTTTTCAATATAACTCTCGAAAGCTTGATATATTACATTGTTTTCATTATTGAATAGGGTTTTTAGTTCTGTATCATGTTGTATGTTATCCAGTATAGGGAATAAAATAAAGACTCCTATTTCGTGAACTATTAGATCAATTGTCCAATCTATGTTTTCTATGTCAACTCCAAAATTATTCCTCGATACTGAAAGATTGTTTGCTGAAGGCAAATGATCAATGGCATTTGCCAGAGTAAGTACCGGATAAAATCCTTCTCTACTATAGGGTATTTTTAATTCTTTTTCCCACAGGTTTATAATGTCTTTGTTTTTAAAATAAGAATCTATTTTTTCCCCGTATTGATTTAATTTTTGACTTACTTCTGGCCAGACTTCTTTTTTGTACTGAGAGTAATTTTGTTTAATAATATCAACTATATTATCAAATAATTTTATTTCTTCATCACTTTTTTTCGGTACGGTCATTTGCTGATTGCATTCAGGACAATATCGTGTAAAAAAGTCTTTCCACTGGGAATTTTTTAATGCTTTAGAGAAACAATCTAAATAATCGAAATATTCAGATGACGATATTTTATTTTTGAATGGTCTGAAAAAAAGTATTTCGGTCAATGCTGCTGTCGATCCGTTCCCCCATGCTATTAACGATCTGTTATTATGTAGGTAATTAATGTCTGCTTGATAGACTGTAGATCCAAACATTTTATAGTACTGAGAATTTCCGTTATTCCATAAGTCGGATAAAGCAAATAAATGCCACATATAATTGGGCATAATTTCTACCGAACATTCAATGCTTTTTTTTGTATTTCCTTGTGCAGAAGAATGTGAAACTAAAGAAATTGTAATAACAAAAAGTATAATAAACCTTTTCATCGTTTTCAAGTATAAATTGGATAATTTTCGAAATCAAAAAATGTTTTTATAAATGATGTATAGTAGTTTAATGAAATGCTTATATGAATAGCATATAGTACTGTTTTTTTAATATTGAGCCGTTATTTGTGGATAAATATTGGATAGTTTCAAAGGTATAAAATAATTATATATAACAATAAGATAGTAATTAAAAGTTAAGCAGATGCGCGAAAGTCTTAATTATAAATATCAAATAATTTCATAATTAATCATTTTGGGTATTTAGAACTTTCTTTCTTAAATATGATATAATTATTGTTTGTTCTTGAAAAAAGAATAGTTCTATTTTTTCATACGTCGTAACTTGAGTATCTTTGCGGCATATGAAATCTCCCTGTAAGTTTAGCTATAAAGAAATCTGGATTATTTCTTATCCTATTCTGCTTAGTCTGATAATGGAACAGCTGATAGGAATGACAGACACCGCGTTTCTGGGCCGGGTGGGTGAAGTGGAATTAGGTGCTTCCGCTTTGGCCGGCGTATATTATATGGCGATTTATATGATTGCTTTCGGTTTTAGTCTGGGAGCCCAGATTATTATAGGACGCCGAAACGGAGAACGGCAGTATGATAAGATAGGCCCGGTTTTTTATCAGGGAACATATTTCTTATTGTTGTTGGCGGTTGTTATGTTTTTATTATCCCGGTATTTTTCTCCGTGGATATTGGGAAATATTATAGATTCTCGTTATGTATATGAAGCTACGTTGAGTTATATAAACTGGCGTGTTTTCGGATTCTTTTTTTCTTTTATTGCGGTAATGTTCCGGGCTTTTTTCGTAGGGACGACACAAACGAAGACATTGACGATGAATTCTATTGTTATGGTATTGTCGAATGTGGTTTTTAACTATATACTGATATTCGGTAAATTGGGTTTTCCTGCTTTGGGAATTGCCGGTGCTGCAATAGGTTCTTCTTTATCCGAGTTAGTTTCGGTAATATTTTTTATCGTATATATGCATTGTCGGATAGATATCAGGAAATACGGATTGAATAGGATAGGAGCGTTTAGTTCGAGGTTGTTGAAAAGAATCCTGAATGTATCTCTCTGGACCATGATACAAAATTTTGTTTCAATGTCTACCTGGTTTTTGTTTTTTCTGGCGGTGGAACATTTGGGTGAGCGTCCGCTGGCTATTACTAATATTATCCGGAATGTCTCGGCTATCCCTTTTATGATTGTACTGACATTTGCTTCGACTTGTAGTACATTAGTCAGTAATCTTATCGGTGGCGGTGATTCCCGTTATGTGTGGGGTACGATCAAACAGACGATACGTATGGCCTATTTTTTTACGTTGCCGTTTATTGTTATATTTGTCTGTTTTCCGTCTGTAATATTGAGGATATATACCGATTCTCCGGAATTAATAAATGCTTCGGTTCCGGCTTTGTGGGTACTTTGTTCTTCGTATATTTTTATGGTTCCCGGTGGTGTGCTTTTCCAAGCTGTTTCGGGTACAGGAAATACCCGTACGGCTTTGTTGCTCGAATTGGCTACTTTGACGATTTATGTCATTTATGTGGTTTATATGATTTTTTATCTCAGAATAGACGTTGCCTGGTGCTGGACGACCGAACATGTGTATGGGGGGTGCATTATGGTATTGTCATATATTTATTTAAAGAAAGGAAAATGGCAAGGCCGAAAGATATAAGGGCAATTTAAAATAAATGTGTTGATATGGCTTTAAAAGTTGTTGCTTTTGATGCTGATGATACTCTTTGGGTGAACGAGCCTTTTTTTCAGGAGGTTGAAAAAGAGTATGTTTCTTTACTTGAGGATTATGGTTCAGCAGATGATATTTCCCAAGCTCTGTTTGCCACGGAAATGAAAAATCTGAATATATACGGATACGGGGCTAAGGGTTTTACGCTTTCTATGATAGAAACAGCATTGGAAGTAAGTGGAAATAGATTGGCTCAGGTGGTTATCGCACGGATACTGGAATTGGGCAAATCGTTATTAAACATGCCTATCGAGTTGATCGACGGGATTGAGGATACCTTGTCTTATCTGAAACAGAAATATTTTCTTGTTGTAGCTACGAAAGGAGATATTACCGATCAGCAAAACAAACTTGAACGTTCTGGTTTAGTATGTTATTTTCATCATATTGAAATTATGGGGGAAAAAAATGAAGACGGATATGCCAGACTTTTTTCCCGTTTGAATGTAAAGCCCGAACAATTTTTAATGGTCGGAAATTCGGTGAAATCAGATATTCTTCCTGTTCTTAATTTAAAGGCTCAGGCTATACATGTACCCTTTCACTCCACTTGGGAGCATGAAAGAATGAGTATATCCGGGGAGAATTCACGGTATAGAAGCATAAATTCCGTTACAGAACTCATGAATATATTGTAAATATTATTTTTTCCAACGCTTTAATAAGGGGAAATATTCTTTCATTTGCAGTATGGCTTCTTTCCGTGTAAATTTTTTTCCGGAATCTTTATTAAATTCTTCAAGGAACTGTATGCAATGTTCTATCATCTGTTCCATGGTGAAATTCTGTGTGAATTCTCCGTTTTTATAGCAGTAGCAGCAATAATCTTTATTTTTACTACTATCTTTATTTGTTCCGAATGTCGATTGGTTTAGGGGCATGCCGCAGCTTTGGCATATTTTTATTTCCATAATGTATTGAATTATAATTCCGAAATTTCGATATTGTATTGATAAAGAAGGTTGATTGCTTCGGGAAGACAGAATTTGGCTCCTGTTGTATTTTTGCTGGAAATGTCAATACTGCTGTAATTTTTTGCTTCCGTGAAATTGGCATTGACAAGTATGGTATTTCTGAAAAGGCTCTTATGAAGGTCGGTACGTATAAATTCCGCTTTTTTAATATCGGCTTCGCAGAAATCTACATCATGTGCCGTACAATTATTTATATGAAGATCTTTTATTTTCATACCCCAGAAACTAGAAAAATTCAGGATAGAATGTTCAAATGTGAGATCTTTTAGTTTTCCGGCTTCCATCCATATTACTCCGATAATTTTAGAGTGAGAGAACCGTACCTTGTTTAAAAGAGAGTGGTTGAATTTCGTCAGTGATAAATTACAATTGTTGAAATAACACGTGTCGAAAGTGCAATTTTCAAAGGTACTTTCTGAGAAATTACAATGGTAAAAAGTGCATTTTCTGAATTCTTTTTCGAAGATATGTTCACCTGTATATATGATATCTTTGAATTCTTTATTGTTGTAGTTTGTATCTTCCATGTGAACCTCCCCGAAATTATAATTAGCAATGAACAAAAGTAGATGATTTTACGAAGAATAAAAATAATTGATATCTTATTTCTTTTCTTTAACCTCTGAATTTTATATACATTATGCTATTGTAGAAGTTCTTTTTGGGGTATAGTCCTTTTCTTTTGCCAGTTTGTATTTTGCGTGTGGTGGCTGAAAAAACATAAACGCGATCCGGCTCCTTTGAAGGTCTGTAGAGGCGTCTTACATGGATAGATAGCAGCCATGCATAAGATTTTGCGAAGAAATAAAATGACGAATTGACCGGTTTTTTTTAGTATTTATTCGGTAAATATATTTTTGCCGATGATATGTTGTTTCTGAAAATAGGATTATGATGTCTTGTTATGATTTTATTACTATATCTGAATCCTCATTTTTTCGATGAAAAGGCTATTTAGCTATTTGTATATATATACTTCATGTATTTCTTCGCTATACCCTTCATATAGTCCTTTTACCATTCCCAGGACGATGTGCGATCCCCTATTATTCAGAATGAGCATTTCTTTTGTAACGGGGTCGATACATAGTCCTTCAATTTCTCCGGTACGTCTGAAGTCATCGCATGTTTTAAATAATGATACAGCCGCAATGTTATTCGATTGTCTTTCAATATTTGTCACATATATGTTATCGTTTTCCAAAATATCGGCGTCTCCGTCGTCGGCCGATATAAAAATTTTTCCGTCTTTATAGAATATTCCTTGTTGTAATCCGGGTGCGGGGAGTAATCGGACTTTTCCTTCGTATTTGTGTCTTTTCAGATCATATCGGTATAAATATTTGCCGTTTACCCAGTCAGCCATCCATATTTTACCATTTGTTTTGTCGATAGTTAAACCACAAACTTCGTTTTGTCCGGATGCCGGATCAAAAGGAATTGAATATTTAAAATTAAGAGTTTCGGTGTCATAGACGGCAATCTGGATATTTTTTCCTATACCGTCTTTAAAAAATTCAATTCCACAATAAATTTCACCTTTCCATACGTCTATATCTCCGAAGTGATTGGCTTCTAACTTCAAATCTTTGAATGGATCGGTATTCTCGGCGATTAATTTCCCTGTTTTATCATATTTATATAAAGCAGTACTGCCTGTATTGTAATAATAATTTTCATCGGCGGCTATTCCCTGTCTTCCTTTTACCCGGATAATTTTTTCTAATTTATGGTATGTCCGGTTTTGAAGCTCTTTATTTGGTTGTCTTTGACAAGAGTAAAGAATGATGAATATTAATAGGAAGAAATGTATGGCTGTTTTCATAGAATAAGATATTTAAATAGAGCTGCTTACATTAAGGTTTTTATTTTAATGATAATAATATCAAAGAAATAGTACAAAAATAATATTTATGCATAAAAAAGGTGCTTTATTCATAAGTTTTTATGAATTGCCCAAATGGGGAATGCAGATGTAAATGATATATCGTGTCTTGTGATGATGGTTTTTGGTTCGAAAAGAATTTTACGGTAGTAAAGTATTTATAAGATTGAATATACATTGAAAGGGAAAAAAAACTTATGGGCGAATAATGACGCCGGAAAGTACCTACTTTTCCACTGGAAAATATATTATGGAAACGAAAAAGTATCAAAGACACCTGGCCATGTTTACTGCTAATTTTATTGGGGAATCATGTTCCCTATAAGTAAAACGGTATTAGCAGTTGGTTTTATATCTGCATTTTCACTTACATCTATGCGCTTTTAGGCGCTTCACTGGTCTTCTGGCTGTCATCGTTATTTATAAAAAAGGAGCATGTCGGCCATGGGGAGCATTTATGGCTGTTTTTCGCTTCTGTTTTCGGCATAACATTTAATCAGGGATTCATTATAGGTTTGTCTTATACTACTCCTATAGACGCCACGGTCGTTGCTACGACAACTCCTATTATAATGATGCTACTTTAAAGAACCTATAACTTTTAAAAAAGCTATAGGTACTTGTATGGGGCTTAGAGATGCATTAATACTCATTTTAGGAGGACATCAGAGTGATATTGTTCGGGGAGGCGTGAATTCTTTTTGGGGAAATGTTCTGTATTTATGTGCCGAAACGAGTTTCGCTATATATTTTGTTCATTTCAAGGGGCTTATAGACTGTTATTCTCCCGTTACATTAATGAAATGGATGTTCCTGTATTCAACGATATGTTGCTTTCCGTTCATAGGAAAAGAGCTTTTGACCGTTCCTTATGAATTCATGTCTTGGAATATATGGTCCGATATATTATTTATCGTTTTAGGAGCTACGTTTTTATCTTATTTGTTAGTTCCTGTAGGACAACACTGGTTAAAGCCTACGGTAGTAAGTATGCATAACTATGTACAACCGGTTATTGCTGCTTTGCTGGCAATATACTGGGTGATGGATAAATTTAATTGGATTAAAGCGGCAGCGATAATTTTGGTATTCAGTGGCGTATATATAGTTACGCAAAGTAAGTCCCGGTTGGATGCCGAGAAGACTAATACCGGTATGGGTTGATATTTTTTATAAAACCAGCTATACACATATTATTCTATATTTTTCGAAAGGAAACGAGCTACCCCATCGTGTGCATTATCTTCAATAATTGCAGTAGATGCCGTTTTTACTTCTTCCATGGCGTTCCCGGTAGCATAACATTCATCTGAAATAGCAAACATAGGAAGGTCGTTGAGATTGTCTCCGAAAGATACGAGTTTGTTGATATTCAATCTTTGAGATAACCTTTGTATTGCTTCGGCTTTCGATGTACCCGGAGAATATATTTCCAATGTGCCGTCGCTATAATCAAATATATCGTGATAGCAGAAACTATTGTAACGGCTATCGTTTTTGATTTCATTATTGATGGTTTCCAAGGATTTATATTTTCCAAGAACCAGGAATAATATAATATTTTCTTCTCCAGAAAGAATATCTCTGAAATTATGGATCTGGATAAATGTTTTAAACGGAGTGTTTTCTCTTTCCCGAATGAATTCTTTTTCTATACGACATTTCAGTTCACGATAATACACGTACAAATGGTTGTTGCGTATGCAGTATATAAAGGCTGTTTGATTATGTTTGTCCAGTATATCTATGAGATTTTTCACAGATTCATGGGAGAATGTTCTTACGTCTATATATTCTTGTTTGGCAATATCGTAAGTTACTGCTCCGGTCATAAGAACTACCGGAATATTAATGTGTATATTCTTTAAAAGAGGAACGACTGTAGCCGGAGTACGAGCTGTCGCAACAGAAAATAATGCTCCTTTGTCTATCAGCTCGTTAATGATAGAGACGGAATAATCCGAAACTTTAGATTCAGGGTTGAGTAAAGTTCCGTCCAGATCGGTAATATACAATGTTTTCTCCATATTAATATTGATTTTTCGGATAAAAAACAAAAAGAGTCCGCATCCCTGCGAACTCTTTTGGCTCTTCAGGTTGGACTTGAACCAACGACCCTCTGATTAACAGTCAGATGCTCTAACCGACTGAGCTACTGAAGAATAAATCTAAATGCTTTAAAGAAAAAGAGCTCTTCAGGTTGGACTTGAACCAACGACCCTCTGATTAACAGTCAGATGCTCTAACCGACTGAGCTACTGAAGAAGATGTCATTCCTTTAAAAATGCGAGGCAAAGGTAATGGGATTTTCCCAAATATGCAATATATTTGCAAAAAAAATTTGTTTTTCATGAAAGTATTAGGATTAGGCAATGCACTTACCGATGTGTTAGCTATGTTGCCGTCGGAGGAATGTATTGCTGAAATTGGACTTCTGAAAGGTGGTATGCAACTTATCGATGAAGATAAGTTATTAAAAATAATGTCTGTATTTGAAGATTTCGATACGGTATTGGCTACCGGGGGGTCTGCTGCGAACGCAATTTCAGGACTTACCCGAATGGGATTGCCGGGAGGATTTATAGGAAAGACAGGTCCTGATAGCTATGGTAAGTTTTATCATGACGACATGGAGAAAAACGGTGTCGAGCTCCATTTACTCGAAGGAAATACAGCTTCGGGCTGTGCTATGACCATGATAACGCCGGATGGGGAACGTACATTCGGTACATATCTGGGTGCGGCTTCGGCTCTTATACCGGGAGAATTACATCCTGGGATGTTTGCCGGATATGATTTATTACATATTGAAGGGTATCTGGTACAAGATCCTGAATTGATTCGTCGTGCCGTAGAACTGGCAAAGAATGCCGGTTTAAAAATATCTTTGGATATGGCCAGCTATAATATAGTCAATGAGAATCTGGAATTTTTTCATGAATTAGTACGGGATTATGTAGATATTGCTTTTGCTAATGAAGAAGAAGCATTTGCTTATACAGGGAAAGAACCTGAGGAGGCTGTAAAAGAGATTGCTTCGGAATGTGATATAGCTGTTGTTAAGTGTGGCAAATTGGGTTCTATTGTACAAAAGCGCGATGAAATCGCCCGTATAGGTTCTACTCCTACTAAATGTATTGACTCTACCGGTGCCGGAGATCTGTATGCCGCCGGATTTTTATACGGGCTGTCCAAGAATTATTCTTTAAAAGTATCGGGTTCTATTGGGGCGGTGTTGTCAGGTAACGTGATTGAAGTGATAGGCACGAAAATGGATGATAATCGTTGGAATCAAATAAAGTTAAAAGTTAAAAGGATTGTTGAGAATAACGAAACTCTTTAGTTACTTTAGCTAAAACATCAATTATAAAAAATGAATTAGATGAAGAATGTATGTAAAAGTTTGTTCCGCTATGGAATAATAGCTTGTCTCGTACTGGTTCTGGGTATAACTGTCTGCTTGGGCTCAAACAGTGATAAGCGGAATTTTGATGCAACGAAAAGTCTCAGTTTGTTTAGTACATTATTTAAAGAGTTGGATATGTACTATGTCGATACTTTAAATACAGAAAAAGCCGTAACGAATGCTATAAATGCGATGTTATCCAAATTGGATCCGTATACCGAATATTATCCTGAATCGCAGAAAAATAATTTTATAGCAGCTACTTCTGGAGAATATGGAGGGATAGGTTCTTTTATTGTAGAGCGTAATGGTGCGGTTTATATTTCTGAGCCTTATGAAGGAATGCCGGCACATCTCGCAGGTTTAAAAGCCGGAGATAAACTGATCATGATAGATAAGGATTCTTTGACTGGCTGGACCAGTGATAAAGTAAGCGAAAAGCTGAAAGGACCGGCTAATACTAAATTGAAAGTAGTAGTAGAGCGCCCGGGTGTTAAAAATCCCATTACGTTTGACCTGGTAAGAAAAAAAATTCAGGTAAATGCAGTTACTTATTACGATGTAATAGGAGATAGTATCGGTTATATTTATTTGAATAGTTTTTCTGAAAAATCGGCTGCTGAAGTAAAAGAGGCTCTAACAGACTTGAAAAAGAATCATCATATTAAGTCCCTTATTCTCGATTTGAGAGGAAATGGCGGCGGTATATTGGAAAATGCGGTACAAATAGTTAATTATTTTGTTCCGAAAGGAAAAGAAATACTTTCCACCCGTGGAAAAATAAAACAGTGGGATAAAGTTTATAAAACGACGCAGGAGCCTATTGATACTGAAATTCCTTTAGTAGTTATGATAGACGGTGGAACAGCTTCTTCTTCCGAAATCGTTGCCGGAGCTTTACAGGACTTGGATAGAGCTGTTATACTGGGTGAACGTTCCTACGGTAAAGGGTTGGTACAATCTTCACGTAATATGCCGTATAACGGTATGCTCAAGCTTACTATTGCCAAATATTATATTCCTAGCGGTAGACTTATCCAGGCAATTGATTATTCGCATAGAAACCCGGACGGGAGCGTCGGACGCATACCCGATAGCTTAACACAAGAATTTAAGACAGAAAAAGGGCGTATCGTGCGAGATGGAGGAGGAATAAAGCCTGATGTAGAAATTGATAATCAGCGTAAAAATAATATCAGCTATTATTTGTTAAGAGATTTTATGTTCTTCGATTATGCCACCCAATATGCGCAGAAACATGATTCTATAACACCTGTAAAAGACTTTAAATTGACGAACGAAGATTACGATGCTTTTAAAGAATATGTAAAATCGAAGAATTTTAAATATGATATTCAAAGTGAACGTGTTTTATCCGATTTAAAGGAGTTGGCAGAATTTGAAGGTTATCTGGACGATTCCACTAAAGTTCAGTTCAGTGAACTGGAAAAAAGGTTGAAACATAATCTGGATAAAGATCTGAATACTTTCCGTGACGAAATAGAAGAATTGCTTTCTATAGAAATAGTAAAGAGATATTATTTCCAGAAGGGAGAAATCATAGAATCTCTTAAGCGGGATAAAGATCTGGCGGAAGCAGAGAAGTTGCTTAATGATCTTTCCAGGTATAATGAGATTTTGAAAATTGAGGATAAAATGGCAGGAAAGAAACAAAAATAGTCAGTTATAAGTTTTATAGATATTAAAGGCCCGGTATTATATATGCCGGACCTTTTTGTTTTTCAATCCCGATTTATTTATCCCGTTCTATCGTATAATCGAGTATTGAGATAAGTGCATCTAAGGTTGATGAAGGCGGAAAGTGTTGAATTATATCTATCGCTTCCTGTCGTATGCGCTGCATCGTTTCATAAGCATATTCAATTCCTCCGTTATTTTTAGCATAATTTATGAGCAGCTCTATATCGGGAGTGCTTAATGATTTTTGAGACAAAAGGGAACGCATTCGCTGGTTTTCTTCTCCTTCTCCGTGAGTAATCGCATAAATGAGCGGAAGGGACATTTTGCCCTCTCGCAGATCGTTTCCTGTGGGCTTTCCTATTGTCTTATCTTCGAAATAATCGAAAATATCATCTTTAATTTGAAAACAAATACCTAACTTTTCACCGAAAAGTTCCAGACTGCGAACCTTATCTTCGGGAGCGTCGGCCGATATAGCGCCGATTCTCATGCAAGAAAAAAATAGAGAAGCTGTTTTTCTTCGGATAACGTCGAAGTAAGCATTCTCGTCCAGTGTATGTTCCCGGGCATTGGATATCTGGTCTATTTCTCCCCGTGATAATTCCTGCCCTAATGTACCCAATGCATCGATGATTTTAATATTGTGGGTATTGATAGAGCATTTTAGGGCACAGGAAACAAAGTAATCTCCTACCAGTACGGCAATTCTATTGTCCCAAATACTGTTTACAGTCGGTGTTCCCCGCCGTTTTTGAGATTCGTCCACTACGTCGTCATGGATGAGGCTCGCATTGTGCAATAGTTCTATTGCCGCAGCCGCGTCAATGGAAATGCGCTTTACGTCCCCGAATAGTTTAGCACATAGTAAAACCAGAATAGGACGAATTTGTTTGCCTTTAGTTTTCAGATAATTACCGGTTACCTGGTTCATTAACGGACTGGTGGTGTTAAGAGACTCGGAAAGTACTTGATTCAAAATATCCAGTTCCGTTGCTATAGGCTGCCGTATTATAGAAAGTTTATCCATATCTTTTTATTGTAGCTGCAAAAATAGTAATAAAACAAAAGAATGCGTATATTTAGCGTAAATTTACGGGCTTATCCCAGATAAATAACCCTATTTTAACAGAAAACGATTGTATAAAGTTAGAAAAATAGACAGATGCAAGAAAAAAAATTATTTTTGCTCGATGCGTACGCTCTTATTTACCGTTCTTATTACGCTTTTATAAAAAATCCGCGTATAAATTCAAAAGGTATAAATACATCAGCAATCTTCGGATTTATCAATACGCTTGAAGATGTCCTGAAAAAAGAAAATCCTTCGCATATTGCGGTAGGTTTTGACCCTCAGGGCCCGACTTTTCGACATGAAGCTTATGTGCAATATAAAGCACAGAGAGAAGAAACTCCCGAGGTTATCCGGTATTCGGTACCTATTATAAAAGATATAATTAAAGCTTATCGCATACCTATTCTTGAAGTGTCTGGTTTTGAGGCAGATGATGTAATAGGTACTTTGGCAAAGTTAGCGGAAAAAGAAGGGTATGATACCTATATGATGACCCCTGATAAAGATTACGGACAATTAGTGTCGGAACATATTTTTATGTATAAGCCACGTTTCGGAGGGGGCGATTTTGATATATTGGGAGTTCCGGAGGTAAAAGCCAGATATGCTATTCAGGAACCTGAACAAGTAATAGATTTGCTCGGTTTAATGGGGGATTCTTCCGATAATATTCCCGGTTGTCCTGGGGTAGGAGAAAAGACAGCGGCGAAGTTGATATCCGAATTCGGTAATATAGAGAATTTACTGGCCAATACAGACAAATTAAAAGGAGCATTAAAAGAAAAGATAGAAAATAACGCAGAGCAGATTCGGTTTTCAAAATTTCTGGCTACTATCAAAACCGATGTTCCCGTCATTTTCGATGAAAAAAGTCTCCAGCGGGATCCCGTGGATAAAGAACAATTACGTAAAATATTCGAAGAGCTGGAATTCCGGGCTTTATCCGATCGCATATTAGGAGGAAATGTACCGGAAAAGAAATTGACTACTGTAGCTCAGCAAGGATCTTTATTTGATATGTCGCCTTCTGTTTCAAGTGTACCCGTACCGGAAACCGGTTCAATATCAGATATGATAGCGGATATACATACAACTCCTCATGCATATCATTTGGTGGATAGCGAAGAAGCCATGTGGGATCTGGCCGCTTTACTGGGATGTTCACCTGCTTTTGCTTTTGACACGGAGACTACCGGGGTGGACCCGATGAATGTTGATTTGGTCGGAATCTCGTTTGCTCTAAAAGAAGGAGAAGCTTATTATGTTCCTGTTCCCGAGAGCCGTAGTGAAGCGGAGCGTGTCGTTTCGATATTTCGTTCGGCCTTAGAGAACTCGTCTTCCTTAAAAATAGGACAAAATATCAAATATGATTATATTGTTTTGAGAAATTACGGTATAACCGTAAAAGGAAATTTTTTTGATACGATGGTAGCCCATTACTTGCTGCAACCGGAACAACGTCATAATATGGATTATCTTGCCGATGTATTATTGCATTATAAAACTGTTGACATAGAATCGCTTATAGGCCCGAAAGGGAAGAAACAGCAATGTATGAGGAATGTACCGATTACGCAGATATGCGAATATGCAGCTGAAGACGCTGATGTAACTTTGAAGTTGAAGAACGTTCTGGAACCTATGCTCAAAAAAGAAGGGCTTGATAAGCTTTTCTATGAAATAGAAATGCCATTGGTACGTGTACTGGCTGAAATGGAAATTACAGGAGTAAATGTGGATAAGGTTGCTTTACAAAGCTCTTCTGTCGTGCTTTCAGGTCAAATAGAAAAACTGGAAAAGGAAATTTACGAATTGGCCGGGATGGAATTTAACGTAAGTTCGGCTCGTCAGGTAGGTGAGGTTTTGTTCGAACGTCTTAAAATAGATGAAAAAGCCAAGAAGACAAAGACCGGACAGTATTCTACGACTGAAGATATCCTGGAAAAGTTACGCTCTAAACATCCTATTGTAGGGAAAATATTGGAGTTAAGAAGTATTCGTAAACTCTTAAGTACTTATATTAATGCGTTGCCAGAATTGATAAATCCAAGGACCGGAAAGATACATACGTCTTTTAATCAGACCATTACAGCTACAGGGAGATTAAGTTCCAGTAATCCGAATTTACAGAATATTCCTATACGGGACGAGGTCGGAAAAGAGATCAGGCGCGCTTTCGTCCCGGACGAAGGTTCTCTTTTCTTTTCAGCGGATTATTCACAGATAGAATTGCGTATCATGGCCGATTTAAGCGGAGATGAACATATGATAGAGGCTTTTACGTCCGGTGCTGATATTCATGCGGCTACAGCTGCCAAGATATATAAATTGCCGATAGATGAAGTTAGTAAAGATATGAGACGCAAGGCAAAGACAGCTAATTTCGGCATAATTTATGGTATTTCGGTATTCGGACTGGCGGAAAGGCTCAATATTCCCCGCTCGGAATCCAAACAGTTGATAGAAGGTTATTTTGAGAGCTATCCTCATGTGAAAGAATATATGGAAAAGAGTATCGAGATAGCCCGTAAAAACGGATATGTAGAGACAATATGCGGCCGGAAAAGGATGTTGCCCGATATAAACTCCCATAATAGCGTGGTAAGGGGATATGCCGAACGGAATGCCATTAATGCTCCTATACAGGGAAGTGCCGCCGATATTATTAAGATTGCTATGATTCGTATTTTTAACCGGTTCGAAAAGGAAAATCTTAAAACAAAGATGATATTGCAGGTACATGATGAATTGAATTTCAATGTTCCGGAGAATGAATTGGAACGGGTCCGAAACATTGTCAGAGAAGAGATGGAAAATGCATGGACCCTCAAAGTTCCGCTTATTGCCGATTCCGGAGTCGGAAATAACTGGTTGGAAGCGCATTAAAATCGTACTCCCCGGGTTCCACCGGGGAGTTTTTATTTCCGGGTTTCATTAAATAAATAAAAACCTATATATGTTTTTTTCAAAAAGAGTAACTTTACAAGGTTTTTCGAATTATTATTTATAATGGATATCAATCAGTTGGTTCCGCTATTCAATACTCCGGTTCGCCGGGAGGCTTTTTCCGGGTTGTTGAATGACAAGGACGTAAAAAATATTTTTCTGGAGGGATTACAAGGCTCTTCAGTCGCTCTTTTTTTATCAAATCTATTACAAACCCGTACTAGTTTAATTATCGCTAATGATTCGGATGAGGCCGGTTATTTGTATCATGATCTGATACAAATTAATGGAGATGAAAATATCCTGATGTTTCCGTCCGGATATAAACGGGATATAAAGTACGGACAAATAGATCCGCCATGCGAAATTATGCGTACTGAGGTTTTAAACCGGTTAAGCAGGCAGGAGAGCCCATTGCTTATAGTCACTTGTCCCGAGGCTTTGGCCGAAAAGGTAGTGGATGAAAAGATGCTCGCTCATAAAACATTACATATCGGTAGATCTCGAAAAATCGAAAACACTGTTGTGACAGATAAATTGCGTGAATATGGTTTCCAGGAAGTGGATTATGTTTATGAACCCGGTCAGTTCTCGGTGAGAGGGAGTATTCTGGATGTCTTTTCTTATTCGAACGAATGGCCTTATCGTATTGATTTTTTTGGAGACGATGTGGAAAGCATACGTACTTTTGATGTGGAAACCCAATTATCTAAAGAGCAGCTGGAAGAAGTCTATATTATTTCCAACGTGAGTAAAGATGAGGAGAACGGTATTTCACTACTTGATTTCATCGACAAAAATACAGTTATAGCCACAAAAGATATTGCCTGGATTACTGAACGCGTTTCAGGCATAGCGGGAGAATCTATTTCGGAGCAAGTTATCATTGCCGAAGAAGGAGATAAGGATGCTCTGAAAAAGATTGTGGACCCTGATTCTTTTAAAAATAAAATCTTGAAGTTCAAGCGGATCGATTACGGTAAACGCTGTTTGGCAAAAGCTCCCTCAATTATCCGCTTCGAGTGTGCTCCACAGGGAATATATCATAAGAATTTCCAACTGGTGAGCGAATCCTTTACCGATTTCCTCCAGCAAGGTTATACCATATACATCCTTAGTGATAGTGAGAAGCAAACTGAGCGACTGAAGGCGATTTTTGAAGAGAGGGAAGATCATATAACTTTCATTCCTGTATTGAAGACCTTACATGAAGGATTTGTAGATAAGGATTTAAAAGTTTGTTTTTTTACCGATCATCAGATATTCGACCGCTTTCATAAATATAATCTTAAAAGTGATCGTGCCCGTTCAGGGAAGCTTGCATTATCACTTAAAGAACTGAATCAGATAGAGGTCGGTGATTATATTGTACATGTGGATCACGGTATCGGTCGTTTCGGGGGGCTTATCCGTACCGAAATCAATGGTAAAATGCAGGAGGTTATAAAGCTGACTTACCAGAATGACGATATTATTTTTGTCAGTATACATGCACTGCATAAACTGGCAAAATACAGGGCTAAAGAAGGGGAAGCTCCCCGCATTAACAAGTTGGGAAGCGGGGCGTGGGAAAGGATGAAGGAACGGACTAAGACCAAGATGAAAGATATCGCCCGTGACCTGATTAAATTATATGCTTCGAGAAGAGAAGAAAAAGGTTTTGCTTTTTCCCCGGACTCTTTTCTTCAACAAGAGCTGGAAGCCTCTTTTATTTATGAAGATACTCCCGATCAGTTGAAATCAACTTTCGAAGTTAAAACTGATATGGAAAGCGAAAGGCCCATGGACCGGCTGATATGCGGTGATGTGGGGTTCGGTAAAACCGAAATCGCGATAAGGGCGGCATTCAAAGCGGCCTGCGATAATAAACAAGTAGCTGTTCTGGTTCCCACGACGGTACTTGCTTTCCAGCATTACCAGACATTTAAAGATCGCTTAAAAGATTTTCCCGTACGAATAGAATATCTAAGCCGTGCCCGAAAGGCAGCCGATATCAAAACTATTCTTAAAGATCTGACGTCGGGAGATATAAATATACTTATAGGGACGCACCGCCTTATCGGGAAAGATGTTAAATTCAAAGATTTAGGTTTGTTAATCGTCGATGAAGAGCAAAAGTTCGGAGTGTCCGTCAAAGAAAAGCTGAAACAATTAAAAGTAAATGTCGATACGTTAACCATGTCTGCAACCCCTATTCCCCGTACTTTGCAGTTTTCTTTGATAGGTGCCCGGGATTTGTCGGTGATAGCTACTCCTCCGCCTAATCGTTATCCTATACTTACAGAATTACACGGCTTTAATGAGGATATAATCAAAGAAGCTATAAATTTTGAAATGAGCCGGAACGGACAGGTATTTTTCGTTAATAACCGTATTCAGCAGTTATATGAGTTGGAAAATATGATTCACCGTTTGGTTCCTGATGCGCGCGTCGTAGTGGCTCATGGACAAATGCCTCCTGAAAAATTGGAAGAAGCTATTATAGATTTTGTCAATTATGATTATGATGTACTTTTAGCTACTACTATTATAGAATCGGGAGTAGATATGCCTAATACGAATACGATCATTATCAATAATGCGCAGAATTTCGGTTTGAGTGAATTACATCAATTAAGAGGTCGGGTGGGACGAAGTAATAAAAAAGCTTTCTGCTATTTGCTCTCCCCTCCTTTACATACGCTTTCGGTCGATTCACGCCGTCGTTTGCAGGCGATAGAAAGCTTTGCCGAGTTGGGAAGCGGTATTCATATAGCAATGCAGGATTTGGATATAAGAGGGGCCGGTAATCTGTTGGGGGCTGAACAAAGTGGCTTCATTGCAGACTTGGGATATGAAACCTACCAGAAAATATTGAAAGAAGCTGTTGATGAGCTTAAAATTGATGAATTCAGTGAATTGTATTTTTCGGAAGCCCGAAAACAAGACGACGGGAAAGAAAATTATGTATCGGATTGTGTAATAGAAAGTGACCTTGAATTGTTATTGCCGGCCGATTATATACCTCAGGAATCGGAACGTATATCTTTATATCAAGAGCTGGATAATATGGAGCGTGAGACGGACATTTTACATTTTGTCTCTAAATTGGAAGATCGTTTCGGCCGTATTCCTGCCGAAGCCCGTGAATTGATACGAGTTGTACGTTTAAAACGGTTGGCACGCCAGTTAGGAATTGAAAAAGTGGTTTTGAAGCAAGGTAAAATGTTCCTTTATTTCGTCTCGGATGAACACATTGCATATTATCAATCGGCTGCTTTTGGTAAATTATTGAGTTATATGCAGCATAATCCCCGGCGGTGCCAGTTGAGGGAAATGAAAGGCAAACGTTCCATGTCCATATCCAATGTCATTCAGGTTGAGACGGCGGTTGCGTTGTTGCAGGAGATACTGGATCGTGAGGCGATTTAACTTCTGCATTTGTTGTAACGGTTTGTTTGGCAGATATGGCAGTTTGTTTCCTGATACTTCCCCAAGGAAGCCCTACAATATCTTCCGGTTTATTGCCGGCTGTTATCAATGCAGTGTTGATATAATCGCGCCCTGATGCATTTTGGAATGGGAATAAATTGAAACGGGGCATAATTGCGGCAAAATGTTCCATGATTTCTGCCTGGATCGACTCGTAATCTTCCCACACTTTGTTGGCTGAAAAGCAATAGACCTGGACCGGAAGTCCGTTGTCGGTAGGGTCTAACGTGCGTACCATAAGGGTAAGCTCTTGATTGATAAACGGATGGTGTTGTAAATATAGTGTCATGTAAGCCCTGAAGAGTCCCAGATTTGTTTCTATGGTTCCGTTTACAAGACCATCTTTATTGTCGGTATTTTGCACTTCGTTATTGGCTTGTTGTGCCTCTTTTTTATCAATATATTCTTTTAGGTACGGAATAGATTTTAAATCTTCCAGCATTTCGGGAGTACAGAAACGTATGGTATCTACATCGACAGTATAAGAACGCATAATTCGACGTCCTCCCGATTCGCTCATCCCGCGCCAGTTTTGAAAAGAACCCGAAATAAGAGAATAAGGGGGTACGGTTACTATAGTATTATCGAAATTCTGTACTTTTACTGTATTCAAGGAAACGTCTATTATTACACCATTTACAGGAGTATTGGGTACAACGATCCAGTCTCCGTTCCGTACCATATCGTTCTGAGATAACTGTACGCCGGCAACGAATCCGAGAATACTGTCTTTGAATACCAGCATAAGTACTGCAGCGAAGGCTCCCAGACCTGTGAGTAAGTGCATGGGCGTACTGTTCAGTAGGATGGAAACGGAAACGATAACACCTAATCCTATGATAAACCCTTTGATAATTTGTACCAGTCCTTTCATAGGACGGTTTCTCATAGATTGATTATTAGAGATGATATGCCATAGGACAGTAATAAATGAGTTCAGGGAAAATATAAATGCTCCTATGAAATATATCCAACAAAATTTTTCAATGATGGACAACAAGTCTGGAGTACCGTTAAAGGCGAACGGGAGTAGTGTAATAATGACCAAAGGCGGGATCATATGGGTCATGCGGGTGAATATTTGTTCCCGTACCAGCCCTTTAAGTATGGGGCCTCCTCTGAACTTGATCCATTTATGTATGATGTAAATGAGAACGATACGTAGAATGACTGCTATCAATACGGCAGACAAGATGATGATAGCGACGTAAATAAGACGGCCGTATTTTTCTACGTGGGTATGAGATAGTCCTATATCTGATAATAGTGAGGTTATCCAGTCGAATATTTTATCGGCAAGCTGTTCGTATGTTATTTTCATCGTTCATTTTTATTCATACAACCTTTTATGCGTTCATTTGGTTCAGCCTGTTTTATTTATTACTATTGGGGTGGACAAAACGTGGATTTTTTTCATAAGAAGCTCTGTTTCATTGAGTCTGTAAATTATTATTGCTTTCGAAAAGAATGTAAAAAGAAGGAGAATGTATAAGAAGAGTAGAAACATTACTGTAAAAATTACTATCTTTGCACGCTAAAACGAAGCAAGCAGGATAAAATCTTTAATAATTTTATACAGTTGCATTATATTACTTCGTTTGTTTATCAAATTTATAATTAACAGATATAATAATATACTTAATTCATTATGGCATTACAATGCGGCATTGTAGGGTTGCCCAATGTGGGAAAATCCACCCTTTTTAATTGTTTGTCCAATGCAAAAGCCCAGTCGGCTAATTTCCCTTTTTGTACAATAGAGCCCAATGTCGGTGTTATAACGGTTCCTGACGACCGTCTCAATAAACTGGCCGAGCTGGTGCATCCTCAGCGCATAGTTCCTACTACAGTAGAAATCGTGGATATTGCAGGCCTTGTTAAAGGAGCCAGTAAGGGGGAAGGATTGGGGAATAAATTTCTTGCCAATATTAGGGAAACAGATGCTATTCTACATGTCCTGCGTTGTTTTGATGATGAAAATATAACCCATGTAGATGGACGAGTAGATCCGGTAAGAGATAAGGAAATTATCGATTATGAACTGCAATTGAAGGATCTTGAAACCATAGATTCACGCATTGCCAAAGTTCAGAAGCAGGCTCAAACAGGAGGAGATAAGACTGCTAAGCAGGTTTTTGAAGTACTTAGCCGTTATAAGGAAGCTTTAGAGCAGGGAAAAGCTGCCCGTACCGTAACTTTTGAAACAAAAGATGAGATCAAAATAGCCCATGACCTCTTTTTACTGACGAATAAACCGGTGATGTATATATGTAACGTGGATGACAATAGTGCGGTAGAAGGAAACGAATATGTCGATATGGTACGGGAAGCAGTTAAAAATGAAAATGCCGAAATTCTTATTCTGGCCGCTAAGACGGAATCTGAGATTGCGGAATTTGAGACTTATGAAGAACGCCAGATGTTTCTGAATGAAATAGGCCTTGAAGAATCGGGCGTATCCAGACTTATTCGCTCGGCTTATAAACTATTGAATCTGGAGACTTATTTTACAGCGGGAGAACAGGAAGTTCGTGCCTGGACTTATTTAAAAGGAAGTAAAGCTCCTCAGTGCGCCGGAGTTATTCATACCGATTTTGAGAAAGGATTTATACGGGCCGAAGTTATTAAATATGAGGATTATATTGCTTTAGGGTCGGAATCGGCTTGCAAAGAGGCCGGAAAAATGAATATAGAAGGTAAAGAGTATGTTGTGCAGGATGGAGACATCATGCATTTCAGATTTAACGTGTAAAACGTTTATTGCCTTTTTATAAACGTATGTCTCATATTTTTTGATATGAGACATACGTTTTAATTTTATATGGTTGATGGTTTAATATTTGAAACTGCTTCCGCCTAAAAATTCTCTTAATAAGGATGTAGGAGGTATTTCTCTCTCGTTTATAGGTAGGAAATAATTTAGGAATTTAAGCAGCCGGTGTGCTTCTCCGTATTCTGGGCAATCGTGCGGTACTGCACTTAATATGGGTTCTGCATATCGTTTCATAACCGCCAGTTCGAAAAGAAGCGATGAGTTAAACATGGCATCTGCATTCTCCTGGTACGGAAAAATCCATTTTTCTTCCCCTCTTCTTACGCTATTCCATCTTGCGATTGTGCTTTGGGCGGATGTTCCCCTGTATTTACTATCCCGGATGATGCGTCTTAATAACCGATTGTCCGTAGTAGGTATCCAGTTATGATCGTCAATGGAGATCGTGGTCAAAGCCGATACGTAAACCCGGTATTTCATATAATCTTCTATTTGAGGAGTGAGGGCGGGGTTTAATCCGTGTATTCCCTCCAATATAAGAATATTTGATTTTTCGAGTTTCATTCGTTTTCCCTTATATACCCGGCATCCTTTTTCGAAGTCGAATGTGGGAAGTTCTATTTCTTCTCCCTGTAAAAGGAGGTTCAGATCACTGTTGAATTTTTCCAGATCCAAGGCATAAAGAGATTCATAATCGTATTCGCCGTTTTCATCTATTGGCGTTTGTTTGCGGTCTACAAAATAATTATCCAGTGAAATGGTG
The DNA here is from genome assembly GCF_025567045.1 of Barnesiella propionica. Classification (NCBI taxonomy): domain Bacteria; kingdom Pseudomonadati; phylum Bacteroidota; class Bacteroidia; order Bacteroidales; family Barnesiellaceae; genus Barnesiella; species Barnesiella propionica. The sequence goes on from NZ_JAOQJK010000005.1 coordinate 74,056, forward strand.
ACCGGTTTTAACAAATTTGTCATCAATTGGATGGAAAGACGTTTGGAAAAAGTGGTTTTTCCGGATGAAGAAGGACCTGAAATAAGTATGATTTTTGCTCCTCCTTCTACGAACCGTTGACTTATGTCATCGGCGATCTGTGATATTTTCTTTTCATGTAAAGCTTCGGCTACTTTTATAAGATCGGTTGCAGCTCCCCGTTGTACGGCAATGTTCATATCTCCTACATTACTAAGACCAATAATACGGTTGAAATTGAGATATTCTTTGAATGCCCCTAACATTTTTTCCTGTGGAATGACTTCGGCAGGTTTTTCCGGTTCATGGGAAGTGGGAGGAACCAGCAGGATTCCACCATTGTACCGTAGGAGGTCGAATACTTGTATATAACCGGTCGAGGGGGCGAGTGCTCCGTAATAGAAATCTGCCATGTCACCTAATTTGTGATAAACAGTGTATAATGAACGGGAGGTTTCCAGAAGAGTAATTTTATCGTTCATTTTTTGTTCCATAAATATGTCTATCACTTCCTGGGTATGGCGCTTGAAAGGTTCAAAAGGGATGTCTTCCGCGATAATTTCAAGCATACGTCGTTTTATGGCATACACTGTTTCATCTGTTTGAGGTTCCCCGTCATTTAAAAGACAATAATATCCTCGGGATACCGAATGTTCTATACGCAACCTCATACCTGGATATAAATCCCGGATAGCCTTAGCGAGAATAAAACAAAGGGAGCGTACATAAGTCCGCATGCCCGAAGGATGGGTTATATCTATGAATTCGATATCTTTGGGACTGAACACACGGTAATCAAGCTCTTCGGTCTTATTATTAACTTTAGCACAAAGTGCGGGTAAGCCCGGATTAAAGGTTAAAAATCTTGATATTTCATGCAGGGATTCTCCGCCGCATATAGAATATGAGGTGTTGTTGTTTTTACAAAAAACAGGGAATTTTTTTTCCATACTTTTTGGGGTTTAGGGAAACGGGAATGTTAAAATTTGAAATAAACGTGAAAATTGCATTCTGAACCTTCTATTTCCTTCATATTTGTATAAATTTGCAAATTAGAATTCATTATATTTCATGCATGTGATAAATGTATGAAATTTTCATTACAAAACAAACTGAAAAATCATGGAGTATACTTTTTTGGATTTTTTGACCCTTATCGGTTCGGTCGGATTATTCTTATATGGAATGAAGGTTATGAGCGAAGGGTTACAAAAAGTAGCGGGTGACAGATTGAGGAACATTCTCGCTGTAATGACAAAAAATCGATTCTCCGGAATGCTTACAGGTGTACTTATCACGGCTTTGATTCAGAGCTCGTCCGCGTCTACGGTCATGGTTGTCAGTTTTGTGAATGCCGGTTTAATGACTTTGGCGCAATCGATGGCTGTTATCATGGGAGCGAATGTGGGAACTACTCTTACCGCCTGGGTTATTGCACTTTTTGGTTTTAAAGTAAATATTTCTCTTTTTGCATTACCGTTGATCGGGTTTGCCACTCCTTTGCTTTTTTCGAAAAGAAGCAAGAGAAAGTCTTGGGGAGAGTTTCTGATAGGATTTTCCTTTCTTTTTATGGGTCTGGATTTTTTGAATCATTCGGTTCCTGACCTGAAGAGTAATCCTGAGATATTTTCTTTCCTGACATCATATACCCAGATGGGATTCCTTTCCATTCTTATTTTTGTTTTGATAGGAGCAGTTTTAACAATGGTAGTGCAGGCATCCAGTGCTACGTTCGCAATATCGCTGATTATGTGTAGCAAGGGATGGATATCTTTCGATATAGCTGCTGCTCTGGTCTTGGGAAGTAATATAGGAACAACGATTACCCCTATTTTAGCTGCGTTCGGCGGGAATGTTGCCGCTAAACGTGCAGCAATGGGACACTTTCTCTTTAATTTTTTCGGTACGGTCTGGACTCTTGTTTTTTATTTTCCATTTGTCAGTCTTATAGTATGGATGTGTACCCGAATGGTAGGTGACCCGAATGCTTTAATGAATTTTGTTGTTAAAACCGATGCTGTGAATCCTACCCTGGTAAACCAACTGAATAACGGAACTCTCAATACCTCCGATCCTTCGATGGAGGCTATCAGCAAACAATTCGCTTCGATGCAATTTTCGGTTTCTTTCGGTTTGTCTCTTTTCCATACTGTATTTAATATAATCAATCTGTCTATCATGATTTGGTTTACCAATCTGTATGTAAAAATTGTAACCCGTTTAATTCGTGTAAAGTCAAAAGAGGACGAAGAATTCCAGCTCAAATTTATTGCAGGCGGCATGCTGGCCGCTTCGGAACTTAACCTGACACAGGCTCAGAAAGAAATTGCAGTATATGCGGAACGTACTTTGAGAATGTTCGGTATGGTACGTGCTTTATTATATGAGAAAGAAAATAGCGAAGCGTATTCCCGCTTGTACAGTCGTATTGAGAAGTATGAGCAGATAAGTGACCGGATGGAGATAGAGATAGCGACTTATCTTAACCGCGTAGTGGATGGCCGCCTTAGTTATGAAGGAAAGCTTCGGGTATCTTCCATGCTTATTATGGTAACGGAGATCGAGAGTATTGGAGATAGTTGTTATAACCAGGCCAGAACGTTGGTAAGGAAACAAGATGCCGGGGTACAGTTCAGTGAAGAGATTACTACTAATATCGATAATATGTTTCATCTGGTAGATGAGGCATTGGAAGGTATGCTGGTAATACTGAATCATCCCGAACATGTGCCTGAAGCCGAAATGATAAAGTCCTATAATAAAGAAAGGGAGATTAATAATTACCGGAATCAGTTACGTGCTGCCAATGTGGAAAATATTAATTTGAAAAAGTATGAATATCAGGCTGGTATATATTATATGGATATGATTGCCGAAGCTGAGAAACTGGGAGATTATGTGATAAATGTGATAGATGCGGTAAAAGAATATCACCGTAAATCGAAATAAATAATAGTTTTAAACGGTATCAAAAAAGCACGAACAATGAGTCCGTGCTTTTTCATTTTTATAGATGAGATTTTAAAATTTGTACCAGTTCTTTTACACCTTCTCCGGCTCCTTTGTGTATGATGTGTACCGGAAGTCCGGAGGGAATATGCACTTCTTGCGGGTCGATAAGATATATGGGTATTCCTTTTCTCACATAATGTATGAGGCCGGCAGCGGGGTAAACATTAAGAGATGTTCCTATTATTACGAAAATATCGGCTTCTTCAGTCCATTCTATAGCCTTCTCTATCATAGGTACGGGTTCTCCGAACCAAACAATGTGAGGACGTAATTGAATTCCGTTTTTATCTTTATCACCCAGATGTATTTCACAGTTCTCAGGAGTAAGTGTATAAATTTCGTTTTCACGATTAACCGGTCTTACTTTCATGAGTTCTCCATGCAGGTGGAGGACATTGTGATTACCTGCCCTTTCGTGCAGATCATCTACATTCTGGGTAATGATTTTTACATCGTAATCTTGCTCAAGTTCATATAGTCCCTGGTGCCCTGCATTTGGCTTTGCCTGCATAAGCTGTTTTCGTAATCCGTTATAAAAATCCAATACCATTTCCGGATTTCTTTCCCAGCCGTCGGGAGAAGCGACATCTTCAACATTATATTTTTCCCATAAACCTCCGCTATCCCTGAAAGTAGAAAATCCGCTTTCGGCACTCATTCCGGCTCCGGTAAGAATAACTAATTTTTTCATCTTCATCTTCTTAGTTTATATGTTTTACGATTAAACACTTTTGTTTCGGTTCTGTTTTTAATATGAGCTAAGGAACATAATCGGGTAAAAAATGAAAAGTTGCCGGTTATATGTTAACAGCCCTGTAAAATTATATTTTTTTTAAATGAAAAATAAAGGATTAAACGATAAAAACCCTATCTTCGTCACAAATTTTTGCTGAAATATAGCAAAAGACGGAGTGTGTATTAACTCCCTAATAAATAAATGGAAAATATGGACAAATTAAGCTATGCACTTGGCTTGAGTATGGGAAATAACTTCTTAGGCTCAGGTATCAAATCACTAAATGTAGAAGATTTTGCGAAAGGAATAAAGGCTGTTTATGACGGTGGAAAGACCGAAATGACCTATGACGAAGCGAAAACTATTATAAATGAATTTTTTACAGGGCTTCAGAAAGAGGTAGAGGAAGCAAATTTAAAAGAAGGACAGGAATTTTTGGCCGAAAACGCCAAACGTCCGAATGTGGTGACTTTGCCTAGCGGGTTACAATATGAGATACTTACAGAAGGGAAAGGCCGCAAACCGAAAGCTACCGACCGTGTACAATGTCATTACCATGGTACATTGATAAACGGACAGGTATTTGACAGTTCTATTCAGCGGGGTGAGCCTGCCGTATTTGGTGTTAACCAGGTTATTCCGGGGTGGGTGGAAGCATTGCAACTGATGCCTGAGGGTTCCCGTTGGAAACTTTATATCCCTTCCGACCTGGCTTATGGAGAACAAGGAGCGGGACAGAATATCGGTCCGAATACTGCGTTGATATTCGAAGTAGAATTAATAAAAGTATTATAATCAAATTATTTAACTAATGAATATGAAAAAATCAGTTTTAGTAACAGTAATGGCAGCCGGTGTGCTTTCATTGGTTTCCTGCCAAAACAAATCGGCCGGTGCTTTGACTACCGATGCAGATAGCGCTAGTTATGCTTTTGGTTTGCTGAATGGCGAACGCATTGCCCAGGCTATCAAAGCAGATCCTTCCGGCATTAATTCTGAAGAATTTATGAAGGGTTTTGCTCAGGCCTTGAATAACGATTCTTCAAAATTCTCTTTTGAAATCGGTTTTTCACAAGGTTCGCAGGCCAGACAATATTTCGAAAGCATGTCCAAGCAATATGGGGCTGAACTGGATAAAGCATTGTTTCTGGAAGCCTATAAAAAAGCCGTTTTGGGCGATACTGCTTTTGTGATAAAATCTGCAGACGCTCAGGCTATATTCTCTGCTTATATGGAAGCTGCACAGGAAAAGAAAGTTAAAGAAGAAGAAGCTAAATTGGCCGAAGCTCCTGCAGCAAAAGAAAATCTGGCTAAAGGACAAGCTTTTCTCGCAGAGAAAGCTAAGGACCCTGCTGTAATGAAAACCGAATCCGGTTTGCTTTACAAAGTTATTAAACCGGGTAATGGAACGAAACTTGAACCCACCGACCATGTAAAATTGAACTATAAAGGTTCATTGATTGATGGAACGGAATTTGATAGCAACAAGGATGTTACATTTGGTTTGAACCAAGGTATTAAAGGTTGGAACGAAGGCCTTTTATTAATGTCTCCGGGTGCAAAATATGAACTTTATATACCTGCCGATCTAGCCTATGGCATACGTGGAGCAGGTGATAAGATTCCTGCTAATTCAACTTTGGTATTTGAAGTTGAAATACTGGAACTGGTAAAATAATAGAATATTTAATGAGAGATGGAGCTGCCCAAACAGGCAGCTCCATTATTTTTGTAGAAAGGTTATTTATGCAAATAGTAAGTGTTGGATAGTTTAAAATAAACTTTGATTATCATTAATGCCGAAAATAATGTTAAAACAAAACTTTTTGCTAAAATAATGCTCTGAATTAATGTTGTTGTCAGAAAAAAAATATATATTTGTTTGCAATCAATAATAACGTTTTATGGAAAAAATAGATAACCTTGATCGGCAGATTCTTGAAATAATTATGAAAAATGCGCGAATCGCATCTAAAGATGTGGCTGCTGAATGTGGTGTTTCACGTGCCGCTATTCACCAGCGTATTCAGCGCATGATAGATATGAATGTAATAATAGGTTCAGGATACCGGGTTAATCCTAAAATATTGGGATATCGTACCTGTACTTATATAGGAGTGAAATTGGAAAAAGGATCGATGTATCGTGATGTTGTACCTGAACTGGAAAAGATTCCTGAGGTGGTTGAATGCCATTTTACGACAGGGCCTTATACTATGTTATGCAAATTGTATGCGCGGGATAATGAGCATCTTATGGAGCTGCTCAATGACAAGATACAGAATATTCACGGCGTAACAGCTACCGAGACTCTCATTTCTTTGGAGCAAAGTATGAATCGTGAAATACCTATCCGCTATAAAGAGTAATAAAATATAAGAGAGTATTATGGCAGAGGGTGTATAAGTTTATATACCCTCTGTTTTTATATTTGTTCCGGGACTTTTTTATCGAATCGGCGCATTTGCCAATAGATAAGAGCAAGTGTAATCAGCGTTGCAATAATGTCTGCGGCCGGCATAGCATACCAAATACCTTCCAGTCCCCACCAGTGAGGAAAAATGAATAATAACGGGATCAGGAATAATACCTGCCGGGACAAACTTAGAAAGATAGCTTTGGGAGCCATTCCCAATGACTGGAAAAAGTTTGTGGAAACTATTTGGAGACCAACGATAGGAAAGGCTGCCAGGGATATGCGTAAACCGTTAGCCGATACGGCGATGAGTTCCGGATCGGTAGTAAATGCCCTGACGATATAATCGGGCAGGAAAGTGGAGCTCAAAAAGCCGATAGTGGTACAAATGGTAGCGGAAAAGCAAGTTATCTTAAAGGCTTTTTTCATGCGTTCGTAATGCCCCGAACCGTAATTATATCCTACTACAGGCTGCATGCCCTGGCATAATCCTATGATAAGCATGACGATTAATGTAGCATAAGTATTGAATATGCCGAATGCTCCTACGGCAGTATCCCCTCCGTATTTGTGAAGAGACGTATTTATGATGGCGTTTACAGCGCTGGCCGTTACATTGATGAGAAATGGCGCCATTCCTATGTATATGATATTGAATATAATGCGCTTGTCAAGCCTGAAACAGTATTTTCGAAAACGTATATGTTCTCCCTTTCTCATGAAGTGATACATTACGAATGCTGTAGATATAGCCATGGCAATGTCGGTAGCGATGGCTGCACCTTTGATCCCCATTTTGAGAACAAACAGGAAAATAGGTGCCAGTATAACATTGGCTATTGCACCTATCATCATCGTATACATAGCTCTTTTGGGGAATCCCGATGCCCGCATCATATTATTGAAACTGTAACATAAATTAGTAAGCACCATCCCCGGCATGATGTAATATAAAAATTCCAGTGCGTAGGGAATGGTTTTTTCGCTTCCTCCGAAACTCTGAAGAATGTCTTCCAGCCAGAATATGAAAAAAATGATGTATAAAACCGCAAATATAAGAGTGAGAATAAAACTGTTTCCTAATATTTTTTCAGCATTTACCCTGTCTTTTTGTCCCAAAACAATAGATATTCTGGATGCTCCTCCGGCTCCTATTAACATACCGGTTGCGGCAGTAATGGACATGATGGGGAAAGTAAGGGCGAGACCTGATATTGCATTGGGCCCTACGCTTTGTCCAATGAATATGCGGTCTACTACATTATACAGAGACATAACCATAATACCCACTATGGCAGGTAGCGAGTATTCCCATAAAAGCGAAGGTATCGGACGGGATTCAAGTTCTTCGTATCTTTCGTTCTCGGTTTTTTGCATATAGCGTGTTATTCTTTTTCTTTCCAGTCATTATTTTTCCGGATGAGCTCTGTGAGCTTTTCTATAGCCTCTTCTTCCGGTATATTTTTTTCGATGCATTCTTTTCCTTTATACAAACTTACTTTATGGCGTCCGGCTCCGACATAACCGTAATCGGCATCGGCCATTTCACCCAGACCATTTACAATGCACCCCATGATGCCTATTTTAAGCCCTGTAAGATGTGAAGTTGCAGCTTTCACCCGTGCAATGGTTTGTTGCAGGTCGAACATTGTACGCCCGCAACTCGGACAAGAGATATATTCAGTTTTTGTAATACGTTGCCGGGTAGCTTGCAAAATACCGAAGGAATAACTTATAAGGCTTTCAGGGGATATATCTCCGTCGTTCTGGATAAGTATTCCGTCTCCAAAGTAATCCATCAGTAACGGGCCGAAATCGGCTCCTGTTTTTATTTGCAGTTCTTCTGCGTTATTTTCATTGTATCTGTTTTTGAGAATGACGGGTACACTACATTGATTGTTTATGAGCCAGTGGAAGAATGCCCGTTGTTCTCCTACGATATTCTGATGTGCAGAAGAAAGGATGAGGACTATATTCTTTTCCTCTTTTAATAATTTCAATAGTTGCGGCGTGGCATCGTTATAAGAGATCTCTAAAAAACGTAGAGGAGCCGGAACCGCTTTTAAAAGAGATATTTCATCGTATTTGAATAACGGATATACATTTTCTTGTGGTCTGTAAACATCTGCATCTACTATTATTTTTTCTTCGCTACGAACAGACGATGGACAGTTTTTGTGAGTATAATAATAATCGGCTTTTACATTGCTTTCATTTTTTACTGGAATACACGAAGCTATTACTACCGGAGGATTGTTTCCTCCGATATTTCCTATGCTTTGTGTTTCTCTTTTGTTGACATGGCAATAATCAAAACCTGCGGCTGTTTCTCCTTCGATGTGGGGATGTCCGGCTCTTTTTTCTATATAATCCACTAGTTTTTTCGCTACCGGTATTTCTTTTTCAGGGTCTTCGCTTAATGATACACGTATCGTGTCTCCTATTCCATCAGCCAGAAGCGTACCTATTCCAACGGCCGATTTGATACGTCCATCCTCTCCGTCTCCTGCTTCGGTCACTCCCAGATGCAGAGGATAACACATATTCTCTTTTCTCATAGCTTCGATCAACAATCGTACGGTTTTTACCATAATGACTGTATTGGAGGCTTTGATCGAAATAACAATATCACTGAATGATTCTTCCCGGCATATTCTCAGAAACTCCAGGCAAGATTCTACCATGCCTTCGGGAGTATCACCATATCGGCTCATGATCCGGTCACTCAAAGAACCGTGATTCACCCCTAAGCGTATCGCTGTTCCATGTTTTTTGCATATATTGAGAAACGGTACCAGTCTGTCCCGTATGCGTTGGATCTCATGAGCATATTCTTCATCTGTATATGTTAGTTTTTTAAAGGTACGGGCGCTGTCTACGAAATTACCCGGATTGATGCGAACCTTGTCGACTATGGCGGCAGCGGCATCTGCTGCTTTCGGATTGAAATGTATATCGGCGATTAAGGGAGTTTGATACCCTTTAGAGAGAAGTCCTTTTTTAATATTTTCCAGATTTTCGGCTTCTCTTACTCCTTGCGCCGTAAGTCTTACATAATCGGCTCCTGCTTCAATAATCGAGATGCATTGCTCAACGCTACCTTCTGTATCCATCGTAGAAGTGTTGGTCATGGACTGTATCCGTATGGGGTATTCTCCTCCTAACGGAGTATTTCCTATATGGACGATACTGGAATGCCGGCGTTTGAAATTGAAATAGTTCATAACAGGTAAGTTTTTACGTATAAACGGATAAATATTAAAAAAATCCGAGATATATAATCATTGCACACCCCGGATTTTATTTTTTCAAAAGGTTGCCGATTAATTCGTCTTGAATTTGTATTCTATTTGCGCCAATGCCTTATTAGCCTCTACAATTTTTTGTGCCAGACCTATTTTATATTCTTGTACTTTTTGGGCGATTTTTTCATCAGATAAAGCCAGCATCTGAGTTGCAAGAATCGCGGCGTTGAGAGCAGCGTTTATTCCTACGGTTGCCACAGGGATTCCCGGAGGCATTTGAACGATTGCGTAGAGTGCGTCTATGCCGTCTAATGATGATTTAATAGGCACTCCTATGACCGGCAATGTTGTCATGGAAGCGATAACACCGGGTAAATGTGCTGCCATACCGGCTGCTGCAATGATGACTTTGATTCCCCGCTTGCCTGCATTCTTGGAGAATTCCTCTACCTCTACCGGAGTACGGTGCGCGGAAAGGGCATTCATCTCGAACGGTATTTCGAGGTCATCAAGTAGCTTGGCTGCTTTTTCCATGATAGGCAAGTCCGAGGTACTGCCCATGATGATACTGACGATTGGTTTCATTTTTGTTTCTGATATATGTTAAAGTTGATATTTCAGTAAAAATGCAGTACAAATATACACCCAAAAAAAACCGTTTGCAAATCCTGCCAGCACTTGACCTAAAGTATGTCTTCCCATATAAATTCTTGCACTTCCCAAAGCTCCGGCTAATAATGTCCATAGTACGATAAGGAAAAGAGGAAAGGACGGGAGCATCAGTTGTGACCCGGTGAGAAAATATATTAATGCTACGACCCCTCCGATACCTGCCAGATGAGCGCTTATCTTCCACCACCGGTTAATTATAATGGAAATTATGACGGATATGGCCGCGCCTAAAAATAATCCGGTTACCCATAATGGCATTGCGTGGCTGATGAGGAACAGGGCGCAGCTTATATAGGATAACTGGCATATAATGTAAGGATAAAGCCTGTCTTTACGGTCGTTCAAAGTAACACTGCTTATGGCTTTTATTTTATAAAGTATGTAAATACATAGAGCTGGTATGATACAGGTAAAGAGAAATACACCGGCCAATATGAATAATTTGAACGGTAAATTAAGGACCAGAAGATATGTATGAAAGAAAATAATGAAAATCCCGTAGACCGGCATCAGTAAAGGATGCAATAGGGTGGAAAGGATTCGTGAAATAATATTCATACCGTTATGTTTTAATTGCTTATATTTCTTTTCGGAGCCTGGCTACCGGAATGGAAAGTTGCTCCCTGTATTTAGCGACAGTTCTGCGGGCTATTACATAGCCTTTGTCTTGTAGCATGTCGCAGAGCTTTTCATCCGACAACGGTTTCCGTTTATCTTCATTATTAACAAAATCTTGAAGAATACGTTTTATCTCCCTTGACGAAATTTCTTCGCCTGAATCATTTTGTAATGATTCCGAAAAGAAATATTTTAGCGGAAATACACCGAAATTAGTCTGTACATACTTACTGTTACTTGCACGAGATATAGTGGATATATCGAATCCTGAACGTTCGGCAACATCCCTAAGTATCATTGGTTTTAAGGTACTTTCATCTCCGGTGAGGAAAAAGTCCCGTTGAATTTCCACAATGGCTTGCATCGTGGACATGAGAGTATGGTTCCTCTGTTTTATGGCGTTTACAAACCATTGTGCCGCATCCAGTTTCTGTTTTACAAAAAGCAACGCATCTTTTTTCTCTTTGGTCTGGTTCGCTTTATTGCCGTTATAGTCGTCGAACATTTCCTGATAATCCTTACTGATCCTGAGCTCGGGCATGTTGCTGTTACTCATATTTACGGTGAGCTCTCCATCTTGCGATTCTACGATGAAATCGGGTATGATATGGCTCATTTCATCGGAAAATGAATTATTCCAGGCACTTCCCGGTTTGGGATTGAGTTGTGTGATTTCCTGTATCGCATTTTTTAATTCGGTTTCTGTTATTTCATATTGCCGGATTATTTTGTCATAATGTTTTTTAGTAAATTCTTCAAATGAGTTTTCGAGAATATTATAGGCAAGTAATGTAGCCGGATTCCCTTCTTTTCGCTCTAGTTGCAGCATGAGGCATTCTCTTAGGTTGGACGCGCCTACGCCAGCCGGTTCGAAATCTTGAATAAGTTGTAAAAGTTCATCCAGTTTTTCCACCGATACATCTATGCCTATCTGGAATATAAGGTCATCTGAAATAGCCGCGATAGGACGTTGCAGATATCCGTTATCATCAATGTTTCCTATAATATATTCGGCAATTTTCGTTTCCTGGTCGGTGAGGCTGCGTTCTCCTAATTGGCGCTCTAGAAAATCGTGGAATGAGGAATTTCCAGAGAAAGGAATTTCTTCACGACGTTCTTTTCGGGAAAAATTGTCGGCTTCCAGCCGGTAATCGGGTATGTCGTCTTCACTGCGGTAATCGGCAAGAGATAATTCTTCTGCACTCTCCTGAGGCCCGTCGTCTTGTGATTCGTTTTCCGGATATAAGGATTCTCCTCCTTCTTCCAATGCCGGATTTTCTACCAATTCCTGCTTAACACGTTCCTCCAGCTCCAGTTCTGTAAGCTCCAGCAACCGAATGATTTGTATTTGTTGCGGCGAAAGCTTTTGTTGTAACTTTTGTTGTAGTTGTTGTTTTAGCATAAGACGATTTTTATAAAACGAAGATAGACTTTTTTGGTGAAAGACAGAGATTAATGAACCTTAAAATTACTTATTGACCTATTTTCATTTATGTAGTATGGGTGTTTCCGGATAACGAAAAAGAGGATAGTCCGTCACCGGCCATCCTCTTTTTTATACAGATTGGAGTTTATTTTTTATTTTCCGTTTTATTCATTGTTCTCTTTACGTGGACGTTCGGTTCTCGGAGGACGAGGAGTAAGAGCCTTCATAGATAAACGATATTTTCCTGTTTTCTTGTCTATCTCGATTAGTTTTACTGTTACTTCGTCACCTTCCTTAATACCTGAATTTTCCATGTTGTCGATTCTGTCCCAACTGATTTCGGAGATGTGTAATAAACCGTCTTTACCTGGAAGGAATTCTACAAATGCACCGAAAGCGAGAATAGATTTTACTTTTCCTGTATAAGTTTCTCCTTCTTCGGGTTGTACGGTGATAGCACGAATACGGGAAAGTGCAGCATCGATAGAAGAACGATCCGGTGCCGATATTTCAATACGTCCTATATTGTCTATTTCTTCAATAGTAACAATGGCACCACTGGCTTCCTGTATACCCTGGATGATTTTTCCGCCCGGGCCTATTACAGCACCTATAAGATCTTTCGGAATAGTCAATGTTTCGATACGGGGAGCATGAGGCTTCAAGTCTGTACGAGGTTCTGCTATTGTATTAGTAATAATATCAAGAATATGCATACGTCCTTCGCGTGCCTGATTCAATGCTTTCTCAAGTACCTCATAAGATAGACCGTCACATTTGATATCCATTTGGGTAGCCGTTATACCGTCCCGTGTACCTGTTACTTTGAAGTCCATGTCTCCCAAATGATCTTCATCTCCCAAAATATCAGAAAGTACCGCGTATTTTACATTATCTTTATCCGTGATAAGTCCCATGGCAATACCTGATACGGGTTTTTTCATTTTTACACCGGCGTCTAACAAAGCCAGTGTACCGGAACAAACTGTAGCCATTGAAGAAGAACCGTTTGATTCGAGAATATCCGATACGACACGTATTACATAAGGATAATCTTCGGGAATCATCTTTTTTAAAGCACGATTGGCGAGATTTCCGTGTCCTATTTCACGACGTCCCACACCGCGTTGTGCTTTGGCTTCCCCTGTTGAGAACGGGGGGAAATTATAGTGAAGCAGAAAACGTTCACGACCTTGGTTTAATACATCATCAAGAATCTTTTCATCAAGTTTTGTTCCTAAAGTAACAGTTGCCAGGGCCTGTGTTTCACCACGAGTAAAAACTGCTGATCCGTGAGGTCCCGGAACATAATCGATTTCGCACCAGATAGGACGGATTTGTGTCGTGGTACGACCGTCCAGACGAATGCCTTCGTCTAGAATGCAGCGACGTACAGCTTCTTTTTCTACATCGTGGTAGTAGCGTTTTACAAGAGCTCCTTTTTCTGCAGCTTCTTCTTCTCCCATATTGGCCAGATATTCCTCGACTATTGCATCAAAGGCAGCCTGGCGTGCGTGTTTATCCGCATTTCCGGCACGTGCTATGGCGTATGCTTTATCGTAACATTTTTCCCAAACGTCTTTGCGAAGTTCCTCATCATTGGTTTCGTGACAGTAGGTACGTTTTGCAATTCCTACGGCTTCGGCTAATTCTTTTTGTACCAGACAATGTACTTTAATTGCGTCGTGCGCTGCTTTAAGAGCTTCTAACAGGTCTGCTTCGGAAACTTCATCCATTTCTCCTTCTACCATCATGATGTTATCATAGGTAGCTCCTACCATCAGATCCATATCTGCTTTTTCCAGTTCGCTGTATGTAGGATTGATTTTGAATTTGCCATCAATACGTGCAACACGTACTTCGGAAATAGGCCCGTTGAAGGGTATATCTGAGACTGCTATTGCTGCCGATGCTGCCAAACCTGCTAATGCATCAGGAATATCAACTCCGTCGGAAGAAAATAACATGATGTTTACGAACGTATCAGCATGATAGTTTTCAGGGAAGAGGGGACGCAGAACGCGATCGACCAGCCGTGAAGTCAGGATTTCGTAATCAGAAGCACGGCCTTCTCTTTTGGTGAAGCCACCGGGGAAACGTCCGAATGCTGAAAATCTTTCTTTATACTCAACTTGTAAGGGCATGAAGTCTACCCCTTCGCCGGCCTCCTGAGCCGAGCATACGGTAGCGAGAAGCATGGTATTTCCCATACGGACTTCTACGGCCCCGTCAGCTTGCTTTGCAAGCTTTCCTGTTTCGATTGTAATGGTCCTTCCATCACCTAAATCGATTGTCTTAACAATAGGATTAATCATAAATTTTTTTTCTTTCTTTCCAAATTCGTGCAAAGATAATAAAGATTATGCGCAACACCATGAAAATGAAAGAAAAATGCAAAAAAATAGCCTTATCCGGACTTTTTTAAGAAAAGAAATGAAGCAATTTATATCCGTGAAAGTTCTGGTTATTTGTTTGCAGGTAAAAGGTTGATTTTGTTGATAAAAAAATCCTTGCCTAATCTTCAGGCAAGGATTTTTTATGAGAATTATCAACCAATTATTTTACGATAGAATCGATAGAATATTTTGCAAATTCGAGATCCGAAGCAGCTTGAGCAGCCTTGGAAGGATCGAGTTTGATAGATTGTTTCAAATTAGAAGTTACCATTTGTTCGTTGTTGGTGCGTGCGCCCAGAACAGCTAATAAATAGTAGGTTGTTGCATTAGGAGTAGAAATTCCGGCTAATGTGTTTTTAGCAGCGCTGTAATCTTTTGTCAAGATTTGTGCCAGAGCAGCATTATTGGTTTTTGAACTGCCAAATGCTTTAACTGCAGCATTATAATCTCCTTTTTTCAGATAATAAACACCCAAAGCATCGTTTACTTCGTTTACACCGGCTGCACTACCGAATGCACGTTCTGCTTTAGCATAATCTTTGTTATTGAGGCTGATAAGGCCTTGGTTCAGAGCTATTTCAGGAGCGTTAGGAGCTATTTTTGCTGCTTTTGCGAAATTAGCTGCTGCTGCATTCAGATCACCGTTTTCGTATTGTATCATACCTAAATTGTTATATCCGCGATAATCGTTAGGATAAATTTCGGTAACTTTAGTATAGATTGCAGCTTTTTCGTTATTATTTTTAGTTAAAGTCGCAGCGTAGAGCAATTCGTCAACAGTTAAGGATTTTGCATCTTCTTTTGCCAGCTTGGCGATTTCTTCGTCTGATTTACCTATAACGTCGATAGAAGCAGTTAATCTTGAGTAGCGTAGTTGAGGAAGAATTTCTTCTGCCAATACTTTGAATGTAGAAGACATATTCTTGATTTCTCTTTCTCTTTGTTCCGGGTCGGGATACATAGAAAGAACACGGAGAATCAAATCTTTATCCTGAATGTTTGATTTAGAAACCAATTCCTGGAAACCTTCCCAGTCTTGAGCAGTAAATTCAGCAGTAGTGTTAGCGACTACTTTATCTTTTTTCATTTGTTTTTCAAGATAAGCGGTCGTATTTGTTTCACGTTTTTCAGCCAGTTTAGTATTTAATTCTACACCACCGTCAGGAGAAGCGTAAGAAGAAATGTTTACATTAGTAATTTCTTTGTTCGGTGCTTCATTCGCAGCAATCAAATCTTTGTGGAAATCTTTAACTTTTGATGAATTCAATTCAGAAGCACGCAAGTTGGCTTGTTGTATAAGGAACAAGATGTCTGTTTTAAATGTTTCTTTGATAATACGTTGGAATTTATCCGGAGTAATAGCCGGGGTTAATTCCTGAGCATCAGCTATTTCAGAAGTAGAGATAACACCTTCTGCTACTTTTACACGAGGTAATTCAATTGTTTTTTTACCTTTCTTTACAGTAAATCCTAAATAAAGATCGGATTTTCTCATTTCAGGAATATAAGTAAATGAAACAGGCATAGAAATTACACCACCCATTTTGTAAGAGATGGTCTGATTGTTGCCTTGTACTTTTTCTCCCTGATAAACAAATGGAGTTCCGGCAGTTTCACCGGCAGCATATACCAGATAAGGTGTTACGGTTACAGTTGCTTTTTTATCAAAATATTTTTC
Organism: Barnesiella propionica; assembly: GCF_025567045.1. Lineage (NCBI taxonomy): Bacteria > Pseudomonadati > Bacteroidota > Bacteroidia > Bacteroidales > Barnesiellaceae > Barnesiella > Barnesiella propionica. The sequence continues at coordinate 90,273 of NZ_JAOQJK010000005.1, forward strand.
AGGGAATTTACCGGTGATGGTAGCCGGAACCTGACCTCCTACAACTTCAAGAGGAGACGGCGTTACAGTAAAGTAATCAGCCGACATCGGCCCCATTTCTTTACAGCCCACAAATGCTAGTACGAAAAGGAGCAATAAGGGCAAACATAATTTTTTATTCATAACTAAGAAATTAAATTGGTTATACTAAATTATTATTTTATGCAAAAATAACTATTATATTTTATGTGTGTTTATTTTACTAAAAAAATTATGCAAACATTACTCACATATTATGATAAAAACATTTTACGTTACAAAAATAGTGAAAAGAGGGAGAATAAAAATGTTCACACGAGATTATTTCAGCATGAAATGCTTAAAATAGTGTAATTTAATTCCATTATTTGATTTATTGTTTTAAAAGTTGTTTATTGCGCGGATGGTGGTTGAGAATCTCCTGGCGGATAAAACTTTTGTCAAGATGAATATATATTTCGGTCGTAGTGATACTCTCGTGTCCCAGCATTTGTTGTATAGCCCTTAGGTTCGCTCCTCCTTCCAACAGGTGAGTGGCGAAAGAATGTCGTAAAGTATGGGGGCTTACTTTCTTGTTTATGCCGCAAAGTTCGCATTGTTGCCGGATGATGTAAAATATCATGACGCGCGATAATTTGGTCCCGCGTCGGTTGAGAAAAAGAAAATCTTCGTGTCCTCGTTTTACAGGTACCGAATCTCTGTCTGTAAGATATGACTTTATTTCCTTTATAGCCGATTGTGACAAGGGAACCAGGCGTTGCTTCTCTCCTTTTCCTTCTACCAGGATATATGCTTCCTGAAAATATATTTGTGATATTTTTAAAGATACCAGTTCCGAAACCCGTAGTCCGCAACTATACATTACTTCTATGATAGCTTTGTTTCTGCGCTCTTCGGGTTTCGTCAGATCAAAACTGTTTTCTATAGTATCTATTTCTTCGGTACTCAATATTTCGGGAAGTTTTCGTCCCAGTTGAGGCGTTTCCAGTAAAAAAGAAGGATCTTTATCTATATATCCTTCCAGCTCAAGATAATGAAAGAATGATTTAACTCCGGATATGATGCGGGCCTGTGAACGCACTTGTATTCCTATGTCTTGCAAAGTACAGATGAACTGGTGTAAAGAGTTGTCGCTGACATTACGCAAAGATATTTTTTCTACAGAAAGAAAGTCCGACAATTTCCTTACATCGTTAAGATATGCCGAGACAGTATTATCTTCTAGTCCTTTTTCCAACTTGAGGTAAGCCGTGAATTTTTTTATGATATCTGTTTCTTTAACTCTCACCTGTTTTGTCATATGAAACTCATTTTTTTTACCTAATTTTGTAGCAAAATTGGAAAGTAGTTTTTTATCGGTACGGATGTTCCGGTAATTTTTATTCCGGTACATTTTACGCAAGACAAAGATATAAAAACAAAATGAATCGAGAAGAGCGGATAATCCTGTTTTTATAGCTATTTCCCTGTACAATTGCAATATAAATTATATTATTATGAATATACTTATCATTAACGGTCCCAATCTGAATCTTTTGGGAAAACGGGAAAAGAGTATTTACGGAGATTGTTCTTTTGAAGAGTATCTGGCTCGTTTAAGTAAATTATATCCTCAGCATCATATTGATTATTTTCAGAGTAATCATGAAGGAGAATTAATCGACCGTATCCATAAAGCAGGTTTTGAAGAAACTGGTATTATACTTAATGCCGGAGCGTATACGCATACATCAATAGCTATATCCGACGCAATACGAAGTGTGACAACCCCTGTTATAGAGGTACATATATCAAATATTCATGCCAGAGAAGAATATCGTCATACTTCTATGATTGCAGCGGCCTGTAAAGGTTCCATTATTGGTTTCGGTCTTGACTCGTATCGCTTGGCGATAGAAGCTTTTACCAATAAATAATATGAAGAGCATAACAAACGCTTTTTCTTTTTTGTTATAGAGTATAAAAAGAAATATAATATGTCGAAGTTTACAAAAATTGTAGCAACCATATCGGATAAATGTTGTGATGTTGATTTTGTACGTCAGTTATTTGAAAACGGTATGAATGTCGTACGGATGAATTCCGCCCATATGCAGGAAGAAGGTTTTTTACGTATTATAACCAATGTACGTGAAGTTTCCCCCCAAATCGGAATTCTTATGGATACCAAAGGCCCCGAGGTGAGAACTACGACCATTGACGGAACCGATACGCTTATTTATACGACAGGAGATATAGTTGAAATAAAGGGAGAGCCCGACAGGTTGACGACACACGATTGTATTTGTGTTTCATATCCCGCTTTTATCGAAGATGTACCGGTCGGTAGCAGTGTGTTGATCGATGACGGGGAGATGGAATTCCGAGTATTGGAAAAGAAGGATAATTCTCTTATTTGCGAAGCCCGTAACGGAGGAGAAATGGGTTCTCGAAAAAGTGTAAATGTTCCGGGAATACGCATTAATCTTCCTTCTCTTACCGAAAAGGACAAACACAATATACGCATTGCTATTGAAAATGATATTGATTTTATTGCTCATTCTTTTGTTCGCAATAAAAAAGATGTATTGGATATACAGCATATTCTCGACGAATATAACAGCCCGATTAAAATTATAGCAAAAATTGAAAACCAGGAGGGTGTCGATAATATCGATGAAATACTTGAGGTTGCTTATGGAGTTATGATTGCCCGGGGAGATTTAGGAATAGAAATTCCTCAGGAAAAGATCCCTGGAATCCAGTGTATGCTTATCAAGAAATGTATATTGGCAAAAAAACCGGTTATTGTGGCTACGCAAATGCTCCATTCCATGATTAAAAATCCTCGTCCTACCCGGGCTGAGGTTACTGATATTGCTAATGCCATATATCATCATACCGATGCCTTGATGTTAAGTGGAGAGACTGCTTATGGAAAATATCCGGCGGAAGCTGTCGCTACGATGGCTAAAATAGCGGAGGAGGCGGAAAGTAGTAAATTATCCGATAACAGTATTCGGGTGATTACTACGGGAGATGATATAGATGTTACTTCATTTCTGGCAAAACAGGCGGTAAAATCTTCTAATAAATTAGGAACTAAAGCTATTCTTACGGATAGTTATACAGGACGTACGGCCCGTTATGTCGCAGCTTACAGAGGAAAATATCCGGTACTGGCGATTTGCTATCGCGAACGCACTATTCGGACTCTGGCGCTATCGTACGGTGTGTTCCCTATGTATCAGCAGGAGACCGCTTCGACCAGACAGTATCTGTTTAACGGATTAAATCTTTTAATAAATAAACAGTTGCTTACTCGTGAAGATCTGATAGCTTATTTAGGCGGTGGTTTCGGAGAGGGTAAAGGAACTACATTCTTGGAAATAAACCGGGTTGGAGATGTTCTGGATGCTTTTGACGAATATGTTCTGCCGAATATGGAGGATATGGTGAATGACTGATGATTTAGAGGAGTATATACTCCGACATATTGACGATGAGAGCGAGTTGCTGTCTGCACTTAACAGAGAAACTCATCTTTACCATTTACGGCCCCGTATGATATCGGGACATCTGCAAGGACGTATACTCAAAATGTTTTGCCGGATGATACGGCCTCACCGGATTCTCGAACTGGGAACATTTACGGGATATTCAGCTTTATGTCTGGCGGAAGGTATGCCCGAAGATGCCGAACTACATACGATTGATGTGGATGATGAAATAGAAGAATTTACCCGTTCGTTTATAGAACGTTCACCCTGGAAAGACCGTATCAGATTTATTATAGGAGATGCTTGTGAAATAATACCGTCATTGGAAGATATTTATGATATGGTTTTTATCGATGCCAACAAGAGGGATTATATGCGCTACTATGAACTGGTATTCGATAAAGTACGCCCGGGCGGATTCATATTGGCCGATAATACATTATGGGATGGAAAGGTTGTGACCGATCCTTTAAGTAGAGATGCTCAAACTGTGGGTATAGAAAGATTTAATGATGAAATAGCCGATGATACCCGGGTCGAAAAAGTGATTATTCCCTTAAGAGACGGATTGACCGTTATATATAAAAAACCGTTATAAGTTTGTATTTCTCCTGTAAATGGTGTAATTTGGTATCTGATATGCACGCAAATGCTAAAAAATAGAATATGGAAACTACTAGACAAAGTAAGATAAGCAGGTTATTGCAGAAAGACCTGAGCGATATTTTTCTTAATGAAACCCGTAAAACACATGGTACGCTTATTTCGGTAAGTGTAGTGCGTGTAAGTCCGGATCTGAGCGTGGCAAAAGTGTATTTGAGCATATTCCCTTCGGAAAAATCCGAAGAAATACTGGAGTCGATACGGGCCAGTGCTAAAACCATACGTTATGAACTTTCTCAGAAGGTGCGTTTCCAATTGCGTAAAACGCCCGAACTCATGTTCTTTCTGGATGATTCTTTAGATTATATCGAAAATATAGATACTCTTCTTAAGAAATAAGATGAGATGGGGAATCTCTCTTTAAAAATAGCTTTTCGCTATCTTTTCTCGAAAAAGTCGCACAGCGCTATCAATATGATTTCGATGGTGTCGGTTTGCGGTGTGGCTGTTATTACAATGGCATTGGTATGTACCTTATCTGTGTATAATGGCTTTCAGGAGGTTATCGGTAATTTGTATTCGGCAATTGATCCTCAGATAAAGATAGAACCCCTGCGGGGAAAAACATTAGATACCGATGCGGAGGAATTCGGTATGATTGCATCGTGGCCTGAAGTTGAGGAATTCTCTCCCGTTGTGGAAGATAATGCGCTTGCTGTTTACAGAGGGAAGCAAACTCCGGTCCTTTTGAAAGGAGTGCCTGAGAATTATGATAAACTGACAAATATTGGCGAACTGCTTCTTAACGGTGAGTTTATTTTGCATGATACTATAACAGATTATGCTGTGATGGGAGCTGGTGTAGCTATGCAGATTGAAGCTGGAGCTCAATATTCACAACCTCTGGAAATATATGTACCTAAGAGAGATTCCCGTGTAAATATGGCAAATCCGTCCTCTTCGTTTAATCAGGCCCGGGTTTTTGTCAGTTCCGTATTTGCTGTTAATGAACCTGAGTATGATAATCAGCTGGTGCTGGTACCATTGCGTCTGGCGCGGGAGATATTCAATTATTCTACACAAGCTACGGCTATTGAAATAAAACTGAAGCCGGATGTGGATGAAAAAAAACTTATTGCCCGTATGCAGGAAGTTTTAGGAGCCGGATATCTGGTTAAAGACAGGATGATGCAACAAGAGACGGCTTTTCGTTTTATGCAGATAGAAAAGTGGATTACTTTCCTTATCATGGTATTTATTCTTATGGTCGCCACGTTTAATGTTATTGGTTCTTTGTCAATGCTTATTATAGATAAGGAGGCCGATATACGTACTTTACGTAACCTGGGTGCTGATAAAAAATTAATTTCCCGCATATTTCTGACGGAAGGATGGCTGATTTCGATATTAGGGGCTGGAACAGGTATCGTGCTGGGGGTGGTGCTGTGCTTGTTACAACAGGCATACGGATGGTTACGTCTGGGACAGACGACCGGCGTTTTTGTTGTTGATGCTTATCCGGTGAGACTGGAGTGGGCCGATACTCTAATTATTGCAGCTGTGGTTTCTTTACTCGGTTTTTTGGCGGCATGGTATCCTGTCAAATATCTAAGTACATCTTCTTCAGGAAATTAATCTTACATATATTTAGTTTTTGCAGTAAGTACTTGTTTTGTAATTGGGAAATATGACAATTTTTCAATAAAATGGGTTGTATCATATTTTTTATTAGATTTATTGTAAATTTCTTGTTTATGTTCAGAATTTTAACGAATATTGCGTACGAATAAGTTGGAAATATGGAAATCCGATATTGATAATATTGCTTTCATTTATGTGCTAGAAAAGAAAGACACACAATCTTTTAATACAATTTCTGAGAATTTAATCCTGCCAGGGCTTTATTGATCCTGTACACTAATCCTGTAACTAAATTTCTTCTTATGAGTCTGAAACGAATTATTTTAAGTGCAGCCCTTTTTCTCCCTTTATTGCTTTTTGCTGCCGGGAGCGGGCAAAAAACCGATTTGAGCAATATTAATTTGAAAATCAACGGCGCGGTTGTTTATGACGTTAACAAAGATGGAAATACCTTTGGTATTTATTCTTTTAAACCCCGCAATCCGGTGACAAGAGAAGCCGTGAAGCTTATTCCCTGGTTAAGCGCTAATGGAGGTGCTATATTATTCGGTGGAAAATATTATACTTTCGATTATACAATCGGGAGTGGTTATGCAAGTGGCTATTATACTACATACGATGCGGTTACGTGGGAAAAGCTCGTGGATAAAAGTGCTGGATATGATGCTGCCGCAGTGTATGCCAATGCTGCATTGAGTTGCGCGCAGGACCCTGTGACCGGAATTATATATTGTAGCGGTTATGAGTATGATGCTGCAGGAGGTTCGCTCAGTTATATTCTTTCTACTTGGGATCTGGACGGAATGACGAAGCAAAAAATTGCCGCTATGGAACGTCCGATGCAGGTAATGGGATGTACGAAAGATGGTACGCTATATGGAATTTCATCCAATACAGCGTCTCAAACCAATAATGGTGGTATCCTGTATAAAATTGATAAGACTACGGGTATATTAACGAAGGTAGGTGATACAGGAGTGGATCCTAAGTTTTTTCAATCGGCGGTGATAAATCCTAAAGACGATACATTTTATTGGTTTGCCAATGAAGAAGACGAATCGGCTAATTTATATACAGTAAATCTTTCTACAGGAGAAGCAGTCAAGATTGGTAAGCTCCCTTACGGAGAACAAGTCGTTGGTGCATATATTCCCGCTCCGGAAGCTAATGATGACGCGCCTTCAGGGGCTCTTAATCTTACTGTTGATTTTCCGGATGGAGCCCTTGACGGAAAAGTTGTTTTTGATGTTCCTGATTATACATATGCGGGACAAGTGCTTACCGGTGAGGTAAAATATACTGTTAAGGCAAATGGAGCAGAGGCGGCGAGCGGAACTTCTTCTCCGGGTGAAAAAGTTACTGCCGGGTTTAGTGTGTCTGCAGGTGGTAGTTATAATATTAGTGTAGTTTTGTCCAATAATGCCGGAGACAGTCCTACCGAAACAACCGAAATTTATATAGGTAAAGACAAACCGTTAGCTCCTCAAAATATTACCCTTACCCGGGAGAACAGTATAAATACGGTATCTTGGGAAGCTCCCGCCGGAACGGAAAATGGAGGGTATATGAATGTTGAGGATCTTACTTATAAAGTGACAAGAATGCCCGGAAATGTAGTGGTTAAAGAGAAGCTAAAAGCAGCTACTTATTCAGAAATGTTCGATAGCGATGAGTTGGCTGTTTATTATTATAACGTTACTGCATTTAATGACACTATCGAAGGTGCATCGGCTAACTCCAATTCCATAAAAATAGGAGAGGCTCTCGATCCTCCTTATTCGCAGGATTTTACGGATAAGACTTCTTTAGATCTTTATACGATAATAGATGTGAACGGAGATAAATCAACCTGGGCATATTCGAGTGGTAAAGTTTCTTACCGCTATAACAGCAAAAATGTTGCCGACGATTGGCTGATTACTCCCCCTTTACGATTGGTTGCAGGAAATAAATATGTCATTTCTTATGATGTATATGCCCTGAACGCTCGTTCTCCCGAAAAGCTCGAGGTGAAGATGGGTAAAACTGCTACGGCCGACGGAATGACGAGTTGTTTGATGGAGGAGAAAGAATATACCAATACGAGCCGGGAACCTCTTACGGAAACTGTAACTGTAATACCTGAAGCAGACGGAATATATTATATAGGCTTTCATGCGGTAAGTAATGCCAATATGGGAAATCTCAACTTGGATAATTTGAAAGTAGAGGTAGTATCGCCTAATGTGCCGGGAGCAGTAACCGAGCTTAAAGTAGAACCGGCTGCACAAGGGGTATTGTCGGCAACTATTTCGTTCGTTACGCCGTCTTTAAATTCTGTAGGTTCTCCGCTTACCTCGCTTTCTTCTATAGAAATATCGCGCAACGGAAAATTAGTAGAGACCATCGAATCTGCTGAAAAAGGAAAGACTATCGAATGGACTGATAAATCACCCGTAACGGGTACCAACAGTTATTTGGTAGTTGCCGTTAATTCTTTCGGCAGCGGCGATAGTGCGGAGTCATCGGCGTATATCGGTATAGATATTCCGCTTGCACCTGTAAATGTCGTATTTGCAGATTTAGGCAATGGTAATGGTTCCCTATCATGGGATAAGGTCGCTGATGTCGGTATCCATAACGGGTATGTAGATGTTTCGGCTGTAACTTATGAAGTATATGATGAGGATAATAAACTTGTAGATGCAAATGTATCCGGAAATACATGTGCTTTAACCGGACTGAACAAAGAGTTGCCTCAGGTACTTGCATCATATACGGTTTATGCGAAGAATAGTATCGGGAAGTCTGAGACTGGAACGGCTTCGAATAATATGTTGGTAGGACCGGCTTACGAAGCACCTTATGTAGAAAAGTTTGTTGATGCTAAAGTTACCAAAGGTCCGTGGACTGTTGAAATTTTGTCGGGCGGAAAATATGATTCAGGGTGGACAATACGACCGGATCAATCGAAAGAAGAAGATGGCGGAAGTGCCGATTTTGGTGGTTATGCCGTAGGAGCCGTAGCCCGTATTTACAGTCCGAAAATAGATGTGTCTCATATTGCCAAACCTCGTTTGGTCGCCTGGGTGCTTATTCCCGGAGGCGGAGCGAAAATAACGGTTCAAATTTCAGAGAATTATGGTGAATGGCAAGATGTTTCTACGGTAGAGCAAGCTTTGGAATGGACTTTGGTAAATATAGATTTGTCTTCCTGTAAATCGGGTAATATACGGGTTGCGTTCATGGGAGAATGTCTCAAAGATTATATGTTCGCTTATGTTGATAATGTCGAGCTGCGTAGTTTTTCCGAGAGTAATTTGAAAGCTGTCTCCATGGATGGACCTCCTTTTGGCAAAATCAATGAAGAAAGTGTTTATACAGTGTCGGTCTTTAATGAAGGCATTACTACTGTTAATGATTTTATCGTTAATCTTGTAGATGGTGATGATAACATTGTTGTTTCGGAATCGGTGGAATCATTGGCGGCCCAGACTTCAGCGGATATAAAATTACATTTTACCCCGTCGGTACATCAACGCGGCTCGCTTTTGACTTTTACCGGAAAAATTGAATCTGTAACCGACGAGGATCTTTCGGATAATGTTACCGGACCGGTATCGACGCAAATAAGAGGCTCTGAATATCCTGTGGTTTCAGGCCTTACAGGTGGGAATACCGGACAGGGAGTGGAGCTTACTTGGAATGCACCTGATATGAATATTCCTCAAAATGAAGAAGTTACTGAAGAGTTTGAGAAATATGACCCGTTTACGATTAACGGATTCGGAGACTGGACTGTATTTGATGCTGATGGCGGTGAAACATTCGTATTCGGAGAGGTGCAAAATTACTGGCCAAATGCCGGACAACCCCAGGCCTTTATGATAATGGATGTTGCCGCTTCATATTTCCAGGGGCTCGGAGTTGATAAAAACTTCCGTATGGATAAAAAACATGGTACGAAACTTGCTGTTTGCTGGTCGGCAAATTCTACGACAACTAAAGAGGGGCATAATGATGACTGGCTGATCTCCCCCAGGTTAGCACAAGTAGCTCAGACGGTTACTTTTGAAGCATTACGTTACTCGCCTTTATATGGAAATGAATCGTTTGAGGTTTATTATTCGACGACAGGAAATACGACAGAATGTTTCACGCATCGGCTTGGACAGGTTGACAGTGTTTCTTATGAAAAATGGACTGAATATGAGTATCAATTACCTGCCGATGCTTCTTATTTTGCGATACGTTGTACGACAAAAGACGGTTTCTTGCTGGGTATTGATAATGTCAATTTTGTCCCGGAACCTGTATTGCCTGAAGATCTTTTCTTAGTAAATTATAATGTTTACCGAAATGGAGGGAAGATTGCAACTGTCCCGACGCCCGGTTATATAGATACTGATCCTAAAAAAGGGGAGGATAATGTCTATGCAATATCAGCAATGTATAACGCGGGAGAATCAAATCTTTCTAATACGGTAACGGTTTTCGTATCTTCCGGGACTGGATGGAATGAAATTTCGGATGTTAAAGTGTATAGTATAGATAATAACATTATCGTACACGGAGCCGAAGGATTGAATGTTCGTGTGACTGATCTCGGCGGTATCGTTATATATAATAGGGAAGGAAAAGATTATAATAAGATTCCTTTAAGTGCGGGAGCCTATATCGTGCAGGTTGCAGATAAAACGGTGAAAGTAATTGTAAAATAATACTTCGATTTATCGCCGGAAATAATTTAACAAATTACTTCCGGCGGTTTTTACTTTTTAAAAGATATGACAATGGATAAGCATGGTATTGAGCAGATAGGAGAGGAAACATACGATGAAATACTTTATGTTTGGGAGAGATCGGTACGTGCGACACACGATTTTTTGAGTGAGGCCGATATTGCATACTATAAACTTCGGATACCGGAATATTTTTCGCAGGTCAGATTATATGCGATTCAATACAGCGGACAAGTACAGGCTTTTATGGGCTTGTCGGATAATAAGATAGAGATGTTGTTTGTTCTTCCTGAAAGCAGGGGAAAAGGGCTGGGGAAGAAGATGGTACGGTATGCATTATTGGAAAAGAATATAATGGAGGTAGATGTAAATGAGCAGAATCTACAGGCTTGCGGGTTTTATGAAAAAATGGGTTTTACAGTCATTTCCCGGGATAGTGTCGACGGAGAGGGAAAACCTTTTCCTATTTTACATTTGAGATATGAAGAATGACATTTAAAAGGCTACTACGTAATCCTGTTTGTTTAGCTTGACATTACAGAAAATAATTCCGTAATCATATAAGTCCATGGTAACTCTTACTTTGTCTGTAGTTTTGAGAGCCTCCCAGAAACTTTTGATTTTTTTATTCGAATAGATACCTTCTATAACTAATACCGAGTTTTCCTGAATATTTTGAACAAATAATTCCAGTAATAAAGGATATATGCCCGATTTAAACTGGTGGAGTACTATAAAATCAGGATTTTTTTTCATTTGAGAAGATAGTTTTTCCATCCATGGATCTCCTTCCTGAAGGAAAATTTTTTCACCGCTTTTCTTGATTATATCAAGAGCTGTTTTTGCTATATAATGATCTGGTTCTATTACAGTCAGATCTGAAATCGTATGGGCTTTTTTCAGATATAAGGTAGATATGCCCCACGCCGTTCCTATTTCTAGAATAGAAGATGGCTTGAAGTAATTTACCAATCTGAAAAGTAGAGATGCTTTACGAAAAGATATATTTTTTCGCAGATTGAGGTCTTTGCGGCTGAGATTCCCCCGCAGAAAATTCCTTCTGATTTGTTCTATGTCCCCATAAGCATAGTACATGAAGTCCTCTTCGATGACCTTAGTAATTAAATTAAAGGCAAAAGGAGAGTGTACGCCATAACCTTTGCTATGGCGTATCTTTCTTATACCTTTTATACATGGTTTAAAAATGCGTTTTGCCATTTTGAACCGTGCTTCGTTTTAATTATCTGTGGAACTTTTTTTATTTTGTTTTAATGGCCATAATACAGCGGCTATTCCTAAAATAAGGAGCAACACGAGGGCTGCATACGCGATATTTGTGGTGATGTGTAGGGATTTCGGGTCAAACCTAAATACAATCTCATGTTCTCCGGCTGGTATGGAAAGGCCTCTCAGTACATAGTTAACCCGGGCTTCTTTCACCTCTTTCCCGTCAATGGTGGCATTCCATCCCCAAGGGAAGTATATTTCTGAGAACACCGCAAAAGCGTCCTGAGATGTTTTTACCTTATAGCGGAGTGCGTTCGGTTTGTAAGATGTTTCATAAATGGTGTCTCCTGCCGCTGGTATAGCGAGAGGTGTTTTAACGAGTTCTTTGAACCGTTTGTCGATAACGGCTGTAATGCGTGGATTGAAATTATCCAGAGCGTTCATTTCAGCATCGGGACTATCTACCCATTTTATATCCGAAACAAGCCAGGCATTCCCCAGAGCATCCGGGTTGAGCATGGCGGTAACCGATTTACGGTCTTCGGTAGGTACAATGACATATCGGGTATTCAACATGTTGATTACAGCCATGTTTTGTTTTGACAATTGCCGGTCTATCAGGTCCTGATACCGGCGTAGTTTAGCCGCATGGTAGCCGCCCACTGATTTATGGTAATAAGATGTGGCCGCATCGTTAAAAGTATTAGTCGATAAATTTAACACGCGGTAATTCGGATCTTTATCTTGAAGAATCATTTGATCGGCAGGAGACATGGGAAACGGATTGGATAATTTTGTTTTGGAAACAAAATCCTCGCTGTTCAGATAACGTTTGTTCACCATATACATATCTCCGAGAATAATAAGGCCGGTTAATATTATGAAAGCGGTCGTTTTTATTTTTTTTGCCGAGTATAGCCATAATCCCAGCGTACCTAACGCAATGACGAGTAAGCTGCGCCATGCATCGGCTCTGAATACAGCTTCCCGTATAGTTTCCACCTGGGCGAAAATATCCCGGTATTCAGGTGTCTGGCTTATCATTTGTGATTCTCCGTTGCTCAGAAACGAAAAAAATAAAGACGGAAAAAGAGCGAATAGCAAGCAGGCCCCTCCGGTAATACCCAGACTCATGTAAAACGCTTTACGTTGTGCTTTAAGAATACCTGGATTCTCAATAATTTCTTTCAAAGTTAATATTGCCAATACCGGAATACAGAATTCTGCTATTACCAGTATGCTTGAAACTGCCCTGAATTTATTATACATAGGTACGTAATCGATAAACAGGTCGGAAAGCAACATGAAATTATGTCCCCATGAAAGTAGGACGGACAATATGGTTGCAGCCAGTAGAGCCCATTTAAAAGATGATTTTACAATAAAGCATCCTAGTACGAACAGCATCATTATGAATGCACCGACATATACAGGACCCGATGTGAAAGGTTGGTTTCCCCAGTAACTATTTACTTGGTTCAATATGGGTTGCATTTGAGGAGAGGCGGCTTTACGGGCCGTTTTGTTCTGCGCTAAAGCACCGGAAGCTCCACCCTTGACATTGGGTATAAGTAATGACCATGTTTCTCCGATTCCATAGCTCCATTGAGTAATATATTCTTTTTCCAAGCCACCGTTCGATACGGTTTGGTTGTTGTTGTCAGGTGATGTGAGTTCCGAATGACCGCCCCTCATGGTCTCTTTGCTGTACTGGTACGTATTGTATAAGCTGGGAAGATTGGCTGCGATAGCTATTATACCTGCTATGACCAATACTCCGGTTGCTTTTAAGAAATTCCCGAGTTGTTTCTTTCGGTAACTGTCAATAAAAAAAGTAATAACGATAGCCAGGATCACAAATAGAAAGTAATAGGTCATCTGCATGTGGTTGGATGTTATTTGCAAAGTCGCGAATAAAGCTGTCAGAGCACAACCTTGCAGATATTTTCCTCTATAAGCCAGAATTATGCCGGCTATCGTCGGGGGAATGTAGGCCAGCGTGATGAATTTCCATAGGTGACCGGCTTCGATAAGTATAAAGAAGTAGGAAGAAAAAGTGTATGCAATAGCACCTAATACTGCGAGAGGCCACCGGACTTTCAAAGCCAACAGAAGAATGAAGAACCCCGTCATCATTATGAATAACAAAGAAACTGGGGAAGGAAGCCATAAATGATAAGCTTGCCCTATGACGTTTATTACATCATTATTGCTATAGCGGGGAGATATCTGAAAACTGGGCATCCCTGAAAACAGAGAATTGGTCCACCACGTTGTTTCTCCTGTTTCCTGTTCGAAAACCCTGCCTTCCTGCCCTACGGCGATACCCTGTTGGGTATCATGCTGGAACAATACTTTTCCTTCCATAATGTCAGGAAGAAAATAAACATATGAAAGGACGGCAAAAAAGAGAATGGATGCAATGTAAGGCAATGCCTTTTTGAAATCAAACTTCCTCATGGCTTTTGTATTTACAAAAAGAGATACGGGTATTTTTCCCGTATCCTTTATGATGTTAAAACGAATTAATAACGGTAATGTTCCGGTTTGTACGGACCTTCTTTTTCTACTCCGATATAAGCAGCCTGTTTGTCGCTTAATTTTGTGAGTTTCACACCTATTTTTCCCAGATGTAAACGGGCGACTTCTTCATCCAGTTTTTTGGGCAGTCGATAAACTCCTACTTCGTAATTGTTTGTGAAGAGTTCTATTTGTGCCAGTGTCTGATTGGTAAAAGAGTTACTCATGACAAAAGACGGATGCCCGGTCGCACAACCTAAGTTTACCAAACGTCCGTCGGCCAGTAACAGAATATTATGGCCCTGTGGGAAGAAATATTCATCTACCTGTGGTTTTATATTGCGGTGACGAATACCCGGATATTGTTTCATCTTTTCTACCTGTATCTCATTGTCGAAGTGGCCTATGTTACATACGATAGCTCCGCTTTTCATTTTTTCCAGGTGTTCTATCCGAATGATATCACAATTCCCTGTACAAGTTACATAAATATCTCCTTCGCTGAGTGCGTCTTCGACGGTCGTTACTTCAAAACCTTCCATCGCCGCTTGTAAAGCGCAAATAGGGTCGATTTCTGTCACTAATACGCGAGCTCCGTACGAACGAAGGGAATGAGCACATCCTTTTCCTACGTCTCCGTAGCCGCATACTACGGCTACTTTTCCGGCGATCATGACATCCGTGGCACGTTTTATACCATCTGCGAGTGATTCACGACAACCGTAAAGATTATCAAATTTAGACTTGGTTACCGAGTCATTTACGTTGAATGCAGGAAATAGTAATTTTCCTTCTTCCATCATCTGATAAAGACGATGTACTCCGGTCGTCGTTTCTTCCGATACGCCTTTGATCCCGGGAATCATGCGCGACCAAAGGGAATTATCCTTTTTCAAAACTTCTTTCAGAATATTTTTTAGTTCGGTTTCATCTTCCGTTCCGGAGGGTGTTTCCAGCACCGATGCGTTTTGTTCGGCATCGTATCCCAAATGTATCATAAGCGTAGCATCTCCTCCGTCGTCTACTATCACATTAGGACCTTTGCCTCCTTCGAAACGAAGAGCCTGTAATGTACACCACCAGTAATCGGAGAGGGTCTCGCCTTTCCAAGCGAAAACGGGCACTCCGGCGGCTGCTATCGCTGCTGCTGCATGGTCTTGTGTGGAGTAAATATTACAACTCGCCCATCGTACTTCGGCGCCTAAAGCTACCAGGGTTTCGATAAGAACGGCTGTTTGAATGGTCATATGGAGGGAGCCCATAATGCGTGCACCTTTCAAAGGTTGTTCTTTGCCGTATTTTTCACGTAAAGCCATCAATCCGGGCATTTCCTTTTCAGCCAGGTCGAGCTCTTTGCGGCCGAAATCTGCTAAATGGATATCCGCTACCTGATAAGGCAACGTAGAGAATAGTTCTGTTGTCATGATCGGTATTATTATTATAGATGTGCAAACATACGAAAATTGTAGGTAAATATATTTAGTATATGAGGAAAAAATATTATTAGTCTTGTCATCTATCGAAATTCGTATGCTAATATTCAGAGATATTAAATTACCGGTCAAAACTTTTGGGCTGGTTCTATATCTTTTGTAATTTTAGCCGTTTTTTAAGAAGGAAAGACAATTTACACGCTTGTTTTGAGTTATTATAAAACAACGGCACTTTGTTTGAATGCCTTAGGAACCGATTAGAAAGTTTATATGCGTAAAGCCAAAATAATACTTACAGGGATTTTTTTGCTTGTCACGGTACGTGCCGTAGCTCAGGTAGATGCGCAATATAGCCAGTATTGGGCTCTCCCGACATTCTACAATGCTGCTAGTGCAGGCCGTACCGATAAGTTGAATTTATTGGCGACGACACGGCAGCAATGGATAGGTATGCCCGATGCTCCGAAGACGTTTATGGTATGTGCCGATATGCCCTTGCGTTTTTTAAACCAGAATCATGGTGTAGGGCTTATTTTCTCGAAAGAGACGGAAGGTCTTTTTTCAAATATGGTTATCGGGGCCCAATATGCTTATAAACTGAAATTGTGGACTGGAACTCTGAGTCTGGGAATTCAGTTAGGTATGTTTGATCAGAAGTTTGATGGTACGAAAGTTTCCATTCCTTCCGATGATTATCATAATTCCAATGATGATGCCATCCCTACGACCGAAATGCAAAAGATGGTGTTCGATATGGGATTCGGGGTTTTTTACAATCATAAATATTTTTATGCCGGTTTGTCGGCCAATCATCTGAACGAGCCTACGGTAACATTCGAAGAGAAATATGAAACTTATATAGGACGTTCTTATTATTTTCTCGGAGGGGGCAATATTCCATTTAAAAACCCGTTATATGAGTTGCAGCCCTCTGTTTTGGTAAAGACCAATTTGAATATTACCCAGGTGGAAATAACCGCCCGCCTTAAGTATAACAAATTGTTTTGGGGAGGTCTTTCGTACCGGTGGAAAGATGCGATGGTAATCATGATTGGTGCGGAATATAGGAATTTTATTGCAGGTTATGCTTATGAT
Organism: Barnesiella propionica; assembly: GCF_025567045.1. NCBI lineage: Bacteria > Pseudomonadati > Bacteroidota > Bacteroidia > Bacteroidales > Barnesiellaceae > Barnesiella > Barnesiella propionica. The sequence continues at coordinate 107,010 of NZ_JAOQJK010000005.1, forward strand.
TATCCTGTTTCGGCTATTGTAAAAGCAAGTAGCGGTAGCCATGAGGTTTTTTTAGGATATAGCCTGAAGTTGGATTTTTCGGATAAAAATAAAAACAAACATAAAAGTATTCGCATACTATAGCTTATGAAAAAAATATTTTTGTATTTAGTCCTTGCATTCATGTTTGTGGCATGTGCTCCTTCAGCCCGTAATGGCGGAGAGGTTACAGGGGTGGGCGGCTCTGCATGGGGCGAACCTACGCCGTATGGTATGGTTCTTGTAAAAAGAGGCTCATTCGAAATGGGACCGGCCAAAAAGGATAGTCTTTGGGGACAGTCGCAAGATCCCCGGGGCATTTCCGTGGATGCTTTTTGGATGGACGAAACGGAAATTACCAATTCGAAATATAAACAGTTCGTATTTTGGGTCCGGGATTCCATTATTCGTGAACGTCTTGCCGATCCGGCTTACGGAGGAAATGAAGTATATAAGATCGAAGAGGATAAAGATGGAAATCCTATTAAACCTCATTTAAACTGGAGTAAGGCTATACCTTGGCGTAATCCTACCGAAGATGAGGCCCGGGCTATAGAGAGTGTTTACCGCATTAACCCTATAACCGGCCAGAAACAGTTGGACGCTACTCAAATGAATTATAGATATGAGGTTTTCAACCAGGTGGAGGCATCTAAAAGAAAGAATCGTCTGGATGTGACCAGACGTGAACTTAATACCGATATAGAACCGGATTACGATGCTTTGGTTATGATATCGAAAGATACCGCTTTTATTGATGAAGACGGGCGTATCGTACGTGAAACGGTAAGCAGGGCATTGCAAAGCGAGTATGATTTCCTGAATACATATATTGTGAATATCTATCCTGATACGACTGTTTGGATTAACGATTTTGACAATGCATACAATGAACCCTATGTACGGCTCTATTTCTCTCATCCCGGTTATAATGAATATCCGGTTGTGGGTATTTCCTGGGAACAAGCCAATGCTTTTTGTGCCTGGCGTACCGATTATTTGCGTTCGGCTTTGGCAAAAGGCGTATATGTAGAACCCTATCGTTTGCCTACGGAAGCAGAGTGGGAATATGCCGCACGGGCAGGGAAGAACGAAAATCAGTTTCCTTGGAGCGGAGATCAGCCTATGGCCGAGAAGGGTTGTTTTTATGCTAACTTTAAACCCGATAAAGGGGACTATGTGAAAGACGGTAACCTGATTACGTCGAGAGTAGGCTCATATTCTCCCAATGAATTCGGTTTATATGATATGGCAGGTAACGTGTCGGAGTGGACTTCGACCGCATATACCGAAGCTAATACACGGGTAACCAGTGATATGAATCCCGAATATACATATAACGCAGCGAAGGAAGACCCGTATCTTATGAAACGGAAGATCGTAAGAGGCGGTTCCTGGAAAGATGTTTCCAATTTTATTCGTTCCGATATACGTATGTGGGAATATCAGAATGAGCAGCGTTCATATATAGGCTTCCGTTGCGTACGTACGCAGATTGGTTTCGCCAGAGGTAAAAAATAATGCAGAAAGAATAAATATAACCTGAAAATGGGAAAATACAGGAAATATAAAAATCGTGTGGAAAAATTTCTTTCCAGCGAAAAAGGACAAAGATTTTTCAACTTTGCATATAGTATCGGTGCCGCTATCGTTATTTTAGGTGCCCTTTTCAAAATCCTTCACCTTCCGGGCGGTAGCGAACTGCTTTGTTTAGGTATGGGTACAGAAGTTCTTATGTTCGTACTTACCGCTTTCGATAAGCCGGCGAACGAATATCACTGGGAGGAAGTATTCCCGGTGTTGAAGTCTAAAGACCCGGACGAAAGACCCTCTTTTTCAGGGGGAAACGGTTCGGTCGTCATTAATGGCGGAGGAAATGGAATTTCGGCTCCGGCGGTATCTCCCGAAGCAGCACGTAAAGCTGTAGGTATTCCCGACGGATTGAATCTGAGTGAAAACGATACGCAGAGTCTTACGGACAGTATTCAGAAAATGTCGGCGGCCGCCGATCAGCTTTCCCGGATGGCCGAGCTTACTAATGCAACGCAGGAGTATCTTTCACAATTGTCCGGTATCGCCGAACAGATGGAAAAATTCAAAACAGCTACGGAATCTCTTACCCAGGTTTCGAACGTATTGTTGGATTCTTACAAAAGTATTACCGATAATTCGGAAGGTATTTCCGATAGTTCGAAAGGATATGTGTCCCAGATGGAAGATCTCAACCGAAATATTGGCGGCTTAAATACGATTTATGAGATACAACTCAAGAGCATTAGTTCCCAGTTGGATAATATTGACCGAATTAATGCCGGATTGAAGAAAATAAGCCGTATGTATGAAGATTCTACGGCCGATAGTTCGAGATATTGTGAAGAGACCGAAAAGATGACTCAATATATGAAACAGCTGAATTCGGTATATGAGAAGATGATTACTGCTATGACGGTCAATATGTATCGTCCTATGATGCCGGCCGAACCGGTTTCGGCGCCGGCAACCGAAAAAGAATCTACCAAGGAAGAATAATAAAGTATGGCAGCAAATAATATAAGACTTTCACCCCGTCAGAAGATGATAAACCTTATGTATATCGTCCTCACGGCTATGTTGGCGCTCAATGTGTCGTCCGACGTGCTCAACGGGTTCAGACAGGTGGAGGACGGTTTGCAGCGCTCTGCTAGTAATGTAACTCAGCAAAATGCATCGCTATATCAGAAATTGGCCGATTTTAACGAGAAAAATCCAGAAAAAGGAGGTATATGGTATAATAAGGCGTTGGAATTGAAAAGTCGGACCGATTCCTTGTATAATTTAGTGGAACGCCTGAAATGGGATATTGTAAAAGAAGCTGATGGCAAGAACGGAGATATAAAGAATATACAACGCCAGGACGATCTCGAGGCATCTTCTTTCATTATGTTGTCGCCAAGCAAGAAACAGGGAGTGAAATTGCGTCATTCGCTGGACGGTTATAGAGAGCTGGTTTCGGGGATAATGACCGATCCTGTTAAAAAACAAGCTATTGAGAATTATCTTTCTACAAAACCGGCAGGAAAAAATTCCGGGAAAAACTGGGAAGAATCCATGTTTGAAAATATGCCTGTAGTTGCAGCCATAACATTGTTATCCAAAATCCAGAATGATGTGCGGTATGCCGAAGGCGAGGCTTTGCATACATTACTGAATAATGTGGATATCGGTGATGTGCGTGTGAATAAATTGAATGCTTTCGTTATTCCGAACTCTAAGAATGTCATACAAGGAGGTAAATATACGGCTAATATAGTTCTGGCTGCGATAGATACGACGCAGCGTCCCAATATTTATATCAATGGGACTCAGCTTCCGGCTGATAAAAACGGACTTTATGAAGTTGTGTGCGGACGTACCGGTGTTTTCGATTTTAAAGGATATCTCGAAGTTCCCCGTGGGGACGGCTCTATAACGAGACATGATTTCGAATCGTCTTATACGGTTGTGGAACCTTCTGCTACGGTTTCGGCTACCATGATGAACGTTCTGTACTCCGGTATAGATAATCCCATCAGCATCTCGGTTCCCGGAATACCCAATCAGGCGATACAGGCTTCCATGAGCAACGGCTCTTTGGTACGCAACGGTAATGGCTGGATAGCCAAGCCCAATAAAGTAGGAGAAGAAGCTGTAATTACAGTTACAGCGAATATGGACGGACGTTCCCAGGTAGTAGCCAATACTCATTTCCGTGTGCGTAAATTACCTGATCCTACACCGTTCATTGTTTACAAAGATGCAAAGGGCTATGAACAACGATATAAAGGGGGAAGACCGTTTGCCAAGACGCTGTTATTGTCCGCCCCGGGTATTCAGGCGGCTATCGATGATGATTTATTAAATGTAAATTTCCGTGTCCTGAGTTTTGAAACAGTCTTTTTCGATTCGATGGGTAATGCGTTGCCCGAGGTATCGGATGGAGCTAATTTTTCCCAACGCCAGAAAGATGCGTTCCGGAGGTTGTCACGGGGAAAACGTTTTTTCATTACGAGCGTACGTGCCGTCGGACCAGATGGTATAGAGCGTAACGACCTTCCTGCTATAGAAGTGAAGGTAAATTAATAACAGATAAAGAAATGAATAATATATCAGAGCATATGAAAACACTTAAAGGACTTTTGGCGGCAACTTTTTTGCTTTGTTTGCCGTTGTCTGCCCTACAGGCTCAGGTGGTAAAGAAGAAAAATGATAAGGAAGTGGCAAAAGATCAGGCACTGTCCATACGAGCTAAGTCGCTTTACGAGCAAGGGGAAGGATCTGTGGATGCTCCATGGCTGCGTATTATATATCGTTCTCTTGACTTGACGAACGAGAAGAATATGCCTTTATATTACCCTGAGGAACCGGCGGAAGGACAAGAAAATCTGTTTCGTATCATTATGAGGTTGCTATCGGACAATCAGATTACGGCTTATGAATATCTTGACGGTCGCGAAGTTTTTACCGATCAGTATAAGATAAAAGTTAAAGACATGTTCGACCGTTTCCATATCTTGTATGCCGAGAAAAAAGGAAGTACCGAAAAGAATCCACGCTTCACTATAGAAGAGAGTGATGTTCCCTGTAACGAAGTGCTTTCTTATTATATACGGGAAAAGTGGATATTCAATCGGCGTACATCTTCGTTCTATTCCGAGATAGAGGCTATCTGCCCGGTTCTTCACCGGACGGGAGATTTCGGAGAAAATGCGGTGAAATATCCTATGTTCTGGATAAAGTATAAAGATTTGCGTCCGTATATGGCTCAGCAGTATGTTATTACCAGTAATGAGAATAATATTCAGCAATATAATTACGATGATTATTTTCAGCTCCGGATGTTTGACGGGGATATATATAAGACCCAGAATCTGCGTAACATGTCTCTGATGCAAATGTATCCCGAAGCAGAGGCTATGAAAAAAGCCCAGGACAGTATAGAAGTTCAGCTCAGTAATTTTGATAAGCGCCTGTGGGTACCTACTCCCGAAGAACTTGCAAAAGCTAAAGAGGAAGCAGCCGGAAGGGACTCTACCCAGCTTGCTACGGCAGGTGATAAAGAAAAGAAAAAAAGTTCGAATGTACGTTCCACTCGTTCTACCAGAGCAAAGCAGAGTGAAAAATCCGCTTCTACGAAAGTAAAGCAATCTAAATCCCGTGAGTCTTCTTCAGCACCGGCCCGTTCGGTAAGACGACGCAGATAAATGATATATTATACAAGAACGAGGTCCTGCCGATTATCGGCAGGACCTCGTTCTTGTATGTGAGAAATTAAGAAAAACATTCGCATAACTAATGAAATAATATATCTTTGTATAGAATTTGTTTCTGTTTACCGGAAATAAGAAAAACAAGAAAATATGAAAAAATGGATATTTTGTGCAAGTCTCGTGCTGGCTTGTATATCATGCAATAATCACAATACATTTACCGTAGGAGGTACTGTTTCCGGTGCAAAAGGAAAAGTCCTTTATTTGGAGAATCTGGCGGCAGAAAAACCGGCGATACTCGATTCCGTCATCTTAAAGTCCGATGGTAATTTTTCTTTTAAAGGAAAAAGACCGCAGTATCCCGAATTTTATCGCTTGCGTCTGGATAATGCTTATATACACCTGGCGGTAGATTCGACGGAGAATATAAACATAAAGACCAGTTTACCAGATTTCGGTTTTAATTATGAGGTAACGGGGTCGGACGAATGCGAGAAGATGCGCATCGTTTCGCAGGAAAGCGTGAAATTACGGACTCGTATAAATGAAGTTACCGAAGCCATGAAATCGGATAAGGCAAATGTAGATTCCTTGAGGGCCCTGGCACTTGCTGATATTGATGCCTATAAAAAACGGATGATTGATATTGTTCTGGAGAATCCCCGTGCCGCGGCCGCTTATTATATTATTTTCCAAAGGATAAATAATGAAGTCGTTTTTGATGTATATGACCCGTCGGACTGCCGGATAATCGCAGCCGTAGCGACAGCTTTCGATAGCTTTTATCCGGATGCTCCCCGTACGCGCCAGTTACATGATATTACTATAAGCGGTTTGCAGGCGATAAAGAAAAATAAAGAGAGCCGACAAAACGTTAATGATAATATACGGGAAGTGGAGACAGCTTCTTTTATAGATATTGCCCTGAATGATATATATGGTCATGAACGAAGGTTATCTTCGATAGCCGGTAAGGGAAAGGTTGTATTGCTTGACTTTACAGCTTATAAAACAGAATATTCTCCGGCCTATAACATCAGGCTGGCAGAACTATATCGTAAATATGCTTCCCGGGGATTCGAGATCTATCAGATTTCATTGGACGCAGAAGAGAATTTCTGGAAAGTTTCGGCCGATAATTTACCTTGGATATGTGTCTGGGACCCTGCCAGTGTATACTCTTCCATAGCTAATACTTACAATGTAAAAGAATTGCCTACTTCTTATCTACTGGATCGTGACGGTGAGCTTGTAAAACGGCTTTCATCTCCCCGGGAATTGGAATCCTTGCTGGAGAAGTACTTGTAGTATAATGGTTAACAATAAGATTTTTATTATGTTAAGGAGATAATTCTGCCATTTTTGTTTGGAAGATTAAAAAAAGATATTATCTTTGCAGTATTGAAAACACAAAAAAGGAGTCCCGGCTTTTCGGCGGGGATTCTTTTTTGTTTTATAAAAAAGAAACAATATTCATAAAACTATAGGAGATTATTATTATGGCAATTAGTTACATGACCGAAGACGGTTACAAAAAAATTCTGGATGAAATCGCTTTCATGGAAAATGTAAAGCGTCCCGAAATTTCAAGAGCTATCGCAGAGGCCAGGGACAAAGGAGATCTTTCGGAAAATGCCGAATACGATGCAGCTAAAGAGGCACAAGGTATGTTGGAAATGAAAATATCACAACTGAAAGACTTGATCGCAAATGCACGTTTTATAGACGAGAGTAAATTGAATACTCATACGATACAAATACTGAATAAAGTAAAAATTAAGAATACGAGAAATAATGCTGTAATGCAATATACTATCGTTTCAGAGTCCGAAGCCAACCTGAAAGAGGGGAAGATCGCTGCCAGTACGCCTATTGCAAAAGGCCTTATGGGAAAGAAGGTCGGCGACGTAGTCGAGATACAGGTTCCCTCCGGTATTATGACGTTCGAAGTTGTTGATATATCCATATAAGTAAAATTGCCGTGCATCCTCGCTAGGATGCACGGCAATTTTGCTTCAAATTACATTACTCCCCCCGCTTCCTATAGTTTTAAAGCCGGGGGGAGTATTTTTGTATTATAGCTTTACTGTTCAGAAAACCGTTGCCGGTAAGATAATATAGCTAATTGTGCCTTGTACCGCCGGCTATATTAACTCGCTTGTATACCGCCCCCTTGGTTGTTGAGAATAGTATTTATAGAACAGGATATTTTTGTGCTCTTGTTTTCATGCAATGATAGATATCTTCTTTTGTCCCGTTAAAGGGACCGGAATGTTCAATTTTTAAAGTAGCCATAGCGGCGGCGAAACGGCCGGCTTCATCCGCTCCGGTATTCTTTGCCCGTCTGTATAGATAACCTGTGATATAAGTATCTCCGCATCCCGTGGCATCTTCTATATTATTAGGTCTATAAGCAGGAATCGTATGGAACCCCTGGTTGTCGTAAATGACCGATCCCATGCTGCCCAGAGTTATAATAACTTCTTTTACTCCCCATTCTGCCAGTCGTATAGCAGCCTTGGCGATATCCTGATATCCGGTGAGAATTTCCATCTCATGTTCATTGACTTTCAGAAAGTGAATGTATTTTAGAGCCTCTCTTTTATCTTTCCAGTCGACCGGATATACATGGGTATCTTTTACTTCCCTGAGATATCCCTGAGAATCTACAGATATTAAACCTTTCCGGGATAAATATTTGATAACGTCCAGGGAAAAGTCGTCTGCAAGTAATGTCCCCAAATGATAAATACGAGCATGAATGGATTGTAATTTATCAGGGGTGAAAGGATCGGCTTTCGCTAATACCTTTTGGGTTCGGTTATCTTGGTTCTCTCCATATATATTTTCAAAACATACCGAGTATTTGCTCGGAAGAATCGTGATATTCATACATTCGGAGTGCATTTCTTCTACTACGTTCATTTCGTTTTTTCCTACGGATGTCACCAGTGCATAGTCGATATCCTGAAAACGTTTAACAGCTTGGGAGAAATAAAAGGCCGTTCCTCCCGGCATGTGCACCGTATTTTTAGGTGTAACGATTTTATCGAGAGTGATATGTCCTATACAACAGATATCATGAGTTTTCATGCCGATCATATTAATGAAGTGCGAAATTACGAAAACTATTGTAACAGGTACGCTTTTGTTTAGTAATATATATTATTATCTATTTGAAATACTATGTTTTAATATCTGTAACCTTATACGTTTTATCAGAGGGGGATAATCCTTTTTATTACGGGGTGTCAATTTTTTTCAGCCTGGGAACGATATAAAAAATGAAGCATTCTGTATGTTTTTTACCGGTGATTTTATACATTTGTCTTAACGTATAATACTTTAATAATAAAAATTATGCCTTCTATTTTCAGTCGTATTATTGCCGGAGAAATTCCGTGCTATAAAGTAGCCGAGGATGAACGTTATTTTGCCTTTCTGGATATTAGTCCGGTTGCGAAAGGTCATACTCTCGTAGTTCCTAAACATGAAGAAGATTATATATTTGATCTGGAAGAAGATGTACTTGCGGGACTGACTCTTTTTGCCCGCAAAGTTGCCCGGGCTTTGGAAAAAGCTGTACCGTGCAGACGGGTGGGAGTGGCTGTAATGGGGTTGGAAGTTCCTCATGTACATATCCATTTAGTCCCTATCAATAAAGAGTCGGATATGAATTTCTTTAAAGAAAAATTATCATTGTCTTCCCAGGAGATGTCGGATATTGCCAATTCTATTGCGTCTCGTTTCGGGAGATAACTAAAAAAGTTTTGTAAGCGTTATGGGAAACCATAACGCTTTATCTTTTATGAAATTGATTTTTGCGATAATGCCAGTATTGCGTTTTGTTTGTCTTCTTTAAGCTGTGCCTTTAGTTCTTCCAGGCTGTTCATTTTTCTTTCAGGGCGCAGATAAGATACGAAACAGACGGTTAAGTCTTTCCCGTACAAATCACCCGTGAAATCGAAAATATGGCATTCTATGCTGTAATCTCCTTGTCTTTCGAGGGTAGGACGGTTACCGATATTCAGCATGCCGTCGCGTACTTCTCCATTGGGAAGGACTGTCTCTACAGCATATACTCCATGTGCCGGAATAAGTTTTTCGGTATTTAATAAAGAAATATTGGCTGTGGGGAATCCTAATTTTCTCCCCAGTTTAAAACCGTCTATAACATTACCTGTTATTGCATAGCGGTATGAGAGGAAACGGTTGGCTTGCTTGATGTTGCCGGTTTCCAGGAGTTGCCGGATGATCGATGAACTTATATTTGTTTTGTCCATTGAAAATGCTTCGGCTTTAAATATTTGCACTCCTAATTCTTTGCCATATGCTGTATAATCCTCGAAACCTTCTTTTCGGTTATGACCGAAACGGTGGTCGTAACCTATGAATAATGCTTGTATGTTGTAGTTTTCTTTCAGGAGTTGCAGAAACTCCCGGGCCGAGAGCAATGACATTTCAGGAGTGAAGTCTAGCACTATGGCATAATCTATTCCGGTTTTTTCCAATAACTCCAGTTTTTCATCGGTCGTAGTTAATAAAGAAAAGCGGCAGTCTGAGTCTAATACTTGTCTTGGATGAGTGCGGAATGTTACTATTGCCGAAGTATTACCAGCTCTTTCCGCTTCTTGTCTGACGCTATTGATTAATGCCCGGTGTCCCTGATGTACCCCGTCAAAGAATCCAATGGCTGCAACAGAAGAGGACTCTGAAATTTTTTGTATGGAATCAATGATCTTCATGAATCGGATTATAATTCAAATACAGAAGAAAAATCGGTGAAAGGAGGAACCAGATATGTTCTGAATCCGAATTTAGCCGCTGCTTCCAGATTTTTCTGTGAATCATCGAAGAAAAGAGTTTCTTCTGGCTTCATTCCCGATTGTGCGATTAGTTTCTCAAAAATTTCGGAATTGGGTTTAATGCATTTCATTTTATAAGAAAGATATTTTTCATCGAAATAATCGTCTACGGTAAGACCCTGTATACGGAAACACTCATCTATTTTGGAGTGAAACATAATCGGGTTGGTATTGCTCAGCATAACGATATGGTAACGTTTCTTTAGCTTCAGCAACATGTCCAGTTTATATTCGGGAATACTTATCAGGAATTTGTTCAAGGCATCGTCTATTTGCCCGTCAGTCAGTGGTAAACCCGCTTCGAGACGAACGGCGTCACGAAATTCGGATGCTGATAGGCTGCCTTCTTCTAATTGCAGGAATATACCTTTTTGTGAATATTCTCCCAACATCTGGTTTGCAGTTTTAACTCCTATGGCTTCAAATGCGGCCACGCAGTTTTCCCGTTTGATATCCATTAATACACCGCCTAAGTCGAACAGCAGATTTTTTACTCCGTCAATAATAGCCATTTTATTTTATCGTTTAATTTCGGCTACAAAAGTAATGAAACTCTCCGGTATTCATGGACTTATTCTTTTGAAAATCCCTTTTTATATATACAGACTATTAAAATCGGTGTAATGGATAATAAATTTTGCCGGATTTATTTGTGTGGTTTGAAAAAAAAATATACTTTTGCAAACGATTTCGGAGTTACTCTGAAACGGTCCTATAGCTCAGTTGGTTAGAGCATCTGACTCATAATCAGGGGGTCCTTGGTTCAAGCCCAAGTGGGACCACATTGAAAATGAAAGGCTTACAATTCATTGTAAGCCTTTTTTCTTTTATTACTGTTTGAAAACAGGAAGCAATCCGTATCTTTTGATTATGTTATATATGAATGAGAAACAAGAGAGGTTTTTCTCAAAAAATCTTTTATTATCCTTTTTATGAGCATAAGTTCGTATTATAACTATTTTTTTATTACCAGATACGATTTTATCTATGCTTTACAGGTTTGTCCGGTGATTTCCCGGAGGCGTTCTTTTTTGGGCAATAGGGTGTCTATATCTTTCTTCGTTACCACGAATTTCGGGTTACCGGGCTTCGACATAGGCGAGGCGTAGCAATTCGAAAAGCTGTTTTTCTTCGACGTGTTTCAAGGGGAATATCTTCTTTAGTTCCGGTGAATGTTTATTAGTAGCACTTAATAGTTTAGGCAGGTTATATTGTTTAAAGTATCGAGCAGGCGTAAAGTATAAAATATATTTTCACAAGTTTGATGTAGATGAAAAGATGTCATTTTATATTTACCTAATTCATAATAATATTTTGCACCAGGTAAAAAAAATCACCAGCGTATTTAAATATGTTGTCATAATACTTCTATGCCTGTTCGAGTTAATAATTTCCACTGTCGTATAACATAATTCGCTCGTTCTTGATGTCGGTATAGAAAGACCGTCCTTCCGGCAAATCAGAGTTAAGTTTTTCTATATCTTCGTTGATAAATTGTATGGGAACCTGATTGCCGTGACGTTTGTAATACTGGTCGTCTAACACGTCGAGCAAATGTCCTATTTCGTTTACGTCCGTTTTAATTGTTACTACCAGTATGTCGTAATCGTTCATAAAGGATGTCGGGATGCTGAACTTGTTCCGTTCGTCAGATCCATAAATATTCCTTTTACAGAGTTCCGTACAGGATGATCATCATTTTGCAACGCGGTACGAATTCCCGTATTAGCGTTACGATTTGTTTCAGGTCGGCTTTAGCATAGTCGGGTAATTTAGATAAGGACTTTTTCATAGATCGTTCCGGGTATTATGTTATATACCAGTAAAGACACGTGATTTTTTCCTTCCTTATTCCCTTTTCACGCGTTTATTCTTTAATAATTAGCGTGGGCCAGATAGTTTCCGGTATTACGAGACGAATCATTAGCCCAGCTTCCGCCACCAGGCGGCCGGTAACGATGGTTCTTCGTAAAGGAGGGCATTTTTAGTATTCATAACGGCTGGTCTTGGACGAAATAAAACACGTGGTCGGTCCTTATACAATGTGTAAATTATTGCCGTAATGTTTTATGCCGACTGTGTTTTCATAGAATATATGTTCACGGAACATTAGCTCACGGTAAGCCGAAGTTAATATTACCAGCTTCTTTATACATAAAGGTTTCGGAAAGCAAACTTCGTTATCGGTTGAGTTCAGTCCCAATTATGAGGCGTTTAATTTGTCGCAGATCTCGAATTTCGATAGGGCCGGAAGTTTGTGCAGGCGGTGTAACTTCCGTTTTCTTTTCAACAGATTTATACAATACGGCTAATCGGAATGTTTTTAAGTATCAGCTGTCTGAGTTCCGGCAATCCGGCTAACGTAGGTATGAGAGAGTGAAAAAGTTTTGCCCCAAAAAGGTGAGAAGGAAAGTACTTATTTCATTTTCTTTATATCTGTTTTTACGGATTATTCCAATGTTCCTGTTTGATTTTCATTAAATTCATTCGGTATCATTCATTCTTGCTGCTTTAATAATTATGGAAGAAGAAGCCGAAGTCATGTAAAGAAATGAACAAGAGTGTGGCCGGCGGGAAAAAGCGGAAGTCAAGAATACTACTATTTTTTAGAGACCTTTGGCCGAACGAAAAGGCTTACAATTATTTTTTGCCTGTTTTGATTTAAAATCTATATCAAATATTTGTGTATCGTATTTCTTTATCTCTGATTTTTTATTCAGAATTTTATAATCTTATAATAATATAATGGAAATAACGTTACATTTGTGTAGTGAGTATATTACAATAAAAAATAATCACAATGCTTTTTAATTCATTAGATTTTTTATTATTCTTTCCAATAGTTTGCATAACCTATTGGATATTACCTAATAAAATACGTAATCCTTTTCTTCTTATAGCAAGTTATTATTTTTATCTGAACTGGAAACCTATCTATGGTTTACTCATATTTTGTTCTACAATTATTACATGGTTATGTAGCCTGGGTATTGATAAAACAGATAAGAAAGAATATAAGAAATCAATTTTGTTATTCTGTTTAATTAGTAATTTATCCATATTGTTTTTATTTAAGTATGCAAACTTTTTTACATCGTCGGTAAATGCATGCTTTGAAATGCTGGGCATAAGGTTGGAAATACCTCAAATGAATATATTATTGCCTGTAGGCATATCGTTTTATACTTTTCAGGCTATCGGATATACTATTGACGTATATAGAAAAACGATCTTGCCGGAAAAGAATTTTTTCACTTATGCTTTATTTGTTTCATTTTTTCCTCAGCTCGTCGCCGGCCCTATCGAACGTGCAAAAAATCTGTTGCCACAGTTTCATAGCAAACATATATTTAATCAGGAAAAAGCTCTGGAAGGATTAAAGCTAATGATCTGGGGCTATTTTATGAAATTATGCATAGCAGAGAGATTGTCTCCTTATGTCGACGCTGTTTATAATAACTATCACCAACATAACGGAACAAGTTTGTTATTAGCCACTTTTTTCTTTACATTCCAGATATTTTGTGACTTTGGAGGGTATTCGCTGATTGCTATTGGAGCTGCTAAGTGCATGAATTTTGAACTGATGCAGAACTTTAACCGCCCATATTTTGCAATAAATATTAAACAATTCTGGAGAAAGTGGCATATTTCTTTGTCCACTTGGTTTATGGATTATGTATATATTCCTTTGGGAGGAAACAGATGCAAAACGACTAAGCACCTAAAGAACCTGTTTGTAACTTTCTTTGTCAGCGGATTGTGGCATGGTGCCAACTGGACCTTTATTGCTTGGGGAAGTTTGCATGGAATTTATCTAATCGTAGGTATCTTAAAAAATAAATATCTTCCCAAAGTAAAGGCTCCTTCTGTTATTCATACAATTGTGAATGTAATCGTAACTTTTTGTCTGGTTATGTTTGCCTGGATATTCTTTCGGGCTAATGATATAACCTCTGCATTCGCTATAATAAAGAAGATATTTACCGAACCAGGCGCTTTATATAACGGGGACGGATTGCCGAATCAACTTCTTGGGTTATTATGTATCGGAATTTTAATGATGAAAGAACTTAAAGATGAAATGAATCTGAAAATAAATTTTATGCATAATGAGAATGTCGTAATAAGTACTGTCTCAATGGCAGCGATGGTTAGTTTTATTTTGCTTACAGCTGTATATACAGGCGGCCAATTTATTTATTTTCAATTTTAAAAATCACAAATATGAAAAAATATAAATTTATTGGAGTCGTTTTATCGGTTATTATATTGGTTATTGCGGCAGATTTATTTCTTGGGTATCTTTCAAATTTATATACGAAAAAGCATGAGTATCCCGGAGATTATCTGAAAATAGAATATCTGATGAAAAAAGCGAATGAAGATATTATTATTCTCGGTTCTTCTGTCGGGATTAATAGTTATATTCCTCAAATGATTGAAGACAGCCTTGGCCTTACTTGTTTTAACGGAGGTTGTAATGCCCAGCAGATACCATTCTTTTATTGCATGGCAGAAGCTATTTTACATCATCATACGCCACGTTATATTATTCTTGCATTACGTCATTTTGAGTTAGTGGAGAGTGATATGGGGCGAATCAATCTGTTAAATCCTTATTATCGCCGAGGTTATAAATCAATTGATGAAGCTCTGGAATCTCAAAATAAAAGGGAGAAATATTTGCTGCAATCCAATTTATATAGGTATAATACAATCTGGTGGCGTATCATGCTTTATTATGTAAAATCTTTCGACGAACTGGGACATAAAGGGTTTGTGGGGAAAGAAGTTCCTGCTTTTTATCCTAAATTCATTCCAGAGACCGGAGAGATAAAACCTGTTTCAAAAAGTAAAATCGAATATTTCCGGAATATTGCTGAATTGTGTAAGGACGCCGGAATCGGGCTGATCGTAGCTATTCCTCCCGTATATATGAAAACAAATAATAATTCGGAGGAGTTTATTTGTATGAAAAAATTATGTAAAGAGTATGATATTCCACTCATTGATAATAACCAGAGTGAGCCGTTCATAACTCATCCGGAGTTGTTTCACGATAATGAACATCTGAATGTGAACGGCGCCAGGATAATGACTTCTATGTTTATTGAGGAATTAAAACCATATATTAAAAAATGAAACCGTTATTGTTCGTCTTTTCTCTTTTGTTGCTTCTTTCGTGCGAAAAGGAACCTGATAAAAAAATAATATTTGCAGGAGATTCCTTAATAGCCCGTTGGGATGTCACTTATTATTTTCCGGGAAGGCAGGTGCTTAATTATGGTGTCTCCGGCAGCGGGATAGATGATTTGCGTCATGAAAATATAAATGGCCGGGGTGCCGATGTTGTTATTTTGATAGGAACTAATGATCTGGGCTATGTGGATGAAAACCATTGTGAAGAATATATTGATAAGTACATGGAAACCCTAATGTCGGTACCTGCAGATCATGTTTATTTGATATCTCTTCTGCCCAGGGGATTTAAGGGAGATTTGCCCGGTATCAATGATAAGATAAAACATGTGAATGCTCGTTTAGCAAATAAAGCAGACCAAAATGGAATGACCTATATCGATGTTTATAATTTATTTGTTAAAGGAGGAACTCTTAATCAAGACCTTTCTTATGACGGATTACATTTAAATGATCACGGATACCAGATACTGGCCGGTGAAGTAAAAAAATATATCAAATGAAAAGAATAAAAATAATTATTTTCAGCCTTATAATTACGTCTTGCACTGTTCAATTACAGGCTCAAAAACACGAATTTTCTTTGGGATTACGTGAAAATCAGTTCGTCTTTTTCTCTTACACTCTCGATAACGAGTGGAAGGCAAAAATAGAGCATAGTGTTTTTATCGAAAAAATGGGATTTCAATATATCCGTGCAACCGTAGGCTACGGCAGACAAATTAAAAATTTTAATGTGAGTTTAGATCCTTATTTCGGTGTTACCTACAACCGCTCTTTTTATAATGCGGGAGCATCTTTGTCTGTGGGTTATGAACCTTGGAAAAAAATTGCCGTTACAGGAGTATTTAATCCCCATTATGATTCGGGTTTAAAATATAATACGTGCTATAGTCTGGGACTTATAGGGAATGTTTATAAAGCTATATCGGTAGTTGCAGAATATACCAACATACCTGAGTACAGGCAAACAGAAGACCGCGTAAGGGCCGGTTTATTGTTTAAAGTTCCTCACCTATATGTAAAGCCGGTTGTTTCTGTACCTGTAAAAGGGAATCATAAAGCTGTACGTATCCTGACTTCTTTTGGTTATACTTTTTAAACGTATTCTGAGTGGTAGAAGAGTCGTGGCCTTCATTTGTTGCCGTTCATGCATGAAGAATAAAAAATGCAGGATATTTTATCCTGCATTTTTTGAATGATTATTTTATGAATTTGAGCACCATATTACTTTGTCCGGTTTGTATCCGAATGATATATGCGCCTTTGGCTAATGAAGACATATCTATTTTACCCTTTGCCTGACCGGATTTTACTAAAGTTCCGTTAATAGCATATACTGAATATGAACAAACGTCGTTTTCCGATATTACGATCGTATTATTGGCCGGATCGAAAAACATGTTCTTGGATGCGCTGACATGATTAACAGCTGCCGGTATATGATTACTATAAACGTCTTTTTGTACGCTTTCGTATTCTCCCGAATCATAATTGTACATTTGGAAAATCATTTCGGTCATTTTATTACCGTCGTAAGCAGGAATGTATTTGTTAGATTCTCCCATATCCCATAATTCCCCGTCTTCTGTCACATAATAGGAACCCTCGGTCAATGTTTTATATTCGTCGTATTTTTCGATGTATTTTTCGCCCATAATCTCGTCTTCAAACTGCATGAGGAATTTCTGTTCATAACTTCCGTTATTATCCAGTAGCTTATGGGTAAATGTTTCTGTGGCGTTGTCTATATAGGTGAGTACGGATTCACTGGAAAATAGTTCTCCTGCAGGTGAGTAGGTCGTACGGTTCGTTGCTACTTTTTCTCCATTTTGTATAATGTCATAAGATTTAGCGAGATTCGTGCCGTAAGACAGATTTTCTGTGGATAATACCTGTCCGCATTGTGCCCATTCGAGATTCGTAAATCTGTAAGCTTCTTCCAGTCCATATTCCTGAGGTGCTATCTCGGTGAGTGTTTTTTTAATGATAGTAGATACGAGATTACGATCGTTAAATAACATCTCATACTGTTCCATAACATCATATTGATCGGTATTGGCAAAATATAAACGGGTCTCGACCGATTCTACATCTCCTTGTTTATTTCGTTCAATTACTTTTGTATGCAGGTAAGCCTGTTCCCATGCATTTGTGTTTGCATTCCAGGATTGATATTCCTGTTTGGTAACAAAATCTGTTACTACAGGATCATATTCCCAGAATTTTCTTTGGATGTTTTCTAAATTGCCCGACTCTTCCGACTCCATGGCTTGTTCCAGATAAGAGGTTTTCATTCCGTTTTTATCGTAAGTATAGGTATATTTGGAGACGGAACCATCTGAATAGGTAATGGTCTCGGTAAGTATTTTTCCGTCCGAATTATAAGTGCATGCGGAAGTTGATTCCAGATCCCATGATTCGCCGTCGATAGAAAAATATATCTCTATCGTGCCCGGTAGCATCAGATTCATATCCTTTCCCGGTTTTCGGAGAACTTTTACGGTTGTGCTCTTTTCTCCCGGTTTATAGAATATTTCTTCGGCAAATTTATTTTTTGAAATTTTTGAACCGAAGGATGTATGTTTAACCGCAAAAGAATTTACACATAATCCTACACAAAGAAATAATAAAGTAAAATTTTTCATAAGTTTTTATTTAGAAGTTTATGCTGACAAATATAAACTATTATTGTTTAAATATAAAACAATATTATGTTTTTGTGCCTAAAAAAAACAATTTGTTAAATAAAAGCGGATATAAAGTTACTTTTCGTATTTTTAATTAAGATAGATGTGTGGTTTGCTTTATGTAGATCGCTTATTAATTTAAAGACCGGAATTAAACTGTACTGTTATCGGGCCAGAGGAATATTAATGATTCGGTTTCTTCATATACGAATCGTTTATTTTCACATTATTAGCTTGTTACGAGTCATTTAGATTTATTTGAGAAAAAATCGGAATATAAGATATATAAAAATAATTCGCATGGAAGTGAATTGTTAAATAACTATCTTGCAGCCAATTTTGAAATAAAATATACGGATTATATGATGAAAAAATGTATTATGCTTATCGGCATGTGTCTCGTAATTCAATGGGCTGTATCGCAAGAGTTGAAGTCGCCTGACGGAAATTTGGTGATGAAATTTTCATTGAAAAAGGGGGGCGTGCCTGCTTATCAATTAACTTATAAGGGGAAAGATGTAATTAAGACCAGCAAAATGGGACTGGAACTTAAATCGGATGATAAAGCTCTGGCGGAGTTTAACCAGGATCCGGTGTTACTGCCCCCAAAAGACGATATTCGTTCATCTCTCTATGATGGTTTTGAGGTTACCGGAACTATAGCATCGACTTTTGATGAAACTTGGAAACCGGTATGGGGCGAAGTGAAAGATATTCGTAATCATTATAATGAATTACTGGTAAAATTAAATCAGCAAAATACCGGTCGTCAAATGAACATACGTTTTCGCCTGTATGATGACGGTCTTGGTTTCCGGTATGAGTTTCCACAACAAAAGAATCTTATTTATTTTGTTATCCAGGAAGAAAAAACACAATTTGCAATGGCCGGAGATCATACGGCTTACTGGATCCCAGGGGATTATGATACGCAGGAATATGATTATACCACTTCCCGCCTTTCCGAGATCAGAAAGCTGATGCCGGAGGCAATTACACCTAACAGTTCACAAACTCCGTTTTCGCCAACAGGCGTACAAACGGCTTTAATGATGAAAACCGATGACGGATTGTATATCAACCTGCATGAAGCTGCCTTGGTCGATTATTCGTGTATGCATCTGGATCTGGACGATGAGAATATGATATTCGAATCGCATCTTACGCCCGATGCCAAGGGAGATAAAGGGTATATGCAGGCTCCTGCCAATACACCCTGGCGGACGGTTATCGTAAGTGACGATGCCCGTAAAATATTGGCCTCTCATCTGACACTTAACCTGAACGAGCCTTGTAAGCTGGAAGATACTTCCTGGATAAAGCCCATAAAATATATAGGAGTATGGTGGGAGATGATTATAAATAAAAAATCATGGGCTTATACCGATGACCTGCCGAGCGTGCAATTGGGAATAACCGATTATACAAAAGTTAAACCTAACGGGAAGCATGGGGCTACGACAGAACATGTGAAAGAATATATAGATTTTGCAGCAAAGAATGGTTTTGATGCGGTTCTGGTCGAAGGATGGAATGTAGGCTGGGAAGATTGGTTCGGTAAGTCGAAAGATTATGTATTCGATTTCGTAACTCCTTATCCCGATTTCGATGTTGCGGAAGTGCGTGACTATGCGAAAAGTAAAGGGGTACGGATGATTATGCATCACGAGACTTCCGGATCGGTACGTAATTACGAGCGCCATATGGATAAAGCGTATCAGTTTATGGTAGATAACGGCTATAATTCGGTAAAGAGCGGCTATGTAGGCGATATAATTCCCCGGGGAGAGCATCATTACGGTCAATGGATGGTCGATCATTATCTTTATGCGGTAAAAAAAGCCGCCGATTATAAGATTATGGTAAATGCACATGAGGCTGTACGTCCTACGGGTTTGTCAAGGACTTATCCCAACCTGATAGGGAACGAATCGGCCAGAGGAACCGAATATCAATCTTTTGGGGGAAGTAAACCTAATCATGTGACCGTTTTGCCGTTTACACGTCTTATCGGCGGTCCTATGGACTATACGCCCGGCATCTTCCAAATGGACCTGAGCGTGTATGAACCCACCAATACGTCACATGTGAACAGTACACTGGCAAACCAGCTCGCTTTGTATGTAACAATGTATAGCCCGCTTCAAATGGCTGCCGATTTTCCTGAAACTTATAATAAATTCGCAGATGCTTTTCAGTTCATTAAAGATGTTGCAGTAGATTGGGATGATAGTAAGTATCTGGAAGCGGAACCGGGAGAATATATTACGGTGGCACGGAAGGCAAAAGGTACTGATAATTGGTTCGTCGGTAATGTGAGCGGAGAGAAAGGATATACTTCCAGAATATCTTTTGATTTCCTGGATCCGGATAAGACTTATGTAGCGACTGTTTATAGTGATGCTAAAGATGCGCATTATAAAACCAACCCCCAAGCATATGAAATAAAAAAGTATATAGTAAACCATAAGTCAAAATTGACTCAAAGATCGGCCCCCGGAGGAGGATATGCCGTGAGTATTATGGCTGTAGATAAATCCGGGACAAAAGGATTGAAAAAACTTTGATATGATTTTTATATAAATGTGTAAAGGCGATATGGTGTTCCGTATCGCCTTTTTTATGTCTATAATGGTATTTCGTAAGAGAGCGTGACTCTGCGGGATGTTTTTACCGGTTCATGATAACCATCCCCGGCATTGGAGCGGGTGCTGGCGCCTGTAAATGGATTTACATCTTTGTACTTTCGATATGTATCGCTTCCCGGGATTATAGTAATAGTAATGGACGCGAGAGTAAGAAATATGGCATATCGTAGCTTTAAGGATGAATAGAGTAGGTTGTGATTTGATGTAAATATGAAAAAAACGGGCGTACGTTCGTTCCTCTGTTATGGGCTGTTTGGTGGTTAATATAGTTTCTCATAGTAAAAAGCGATCCGGAGTTTATGAGAATATGAATTATGATTTTTTTACGTTTAAATATTTTCTATTTCTTTCTTTTATTAATCTTTTTATTGTATATTTGTTCGAATTCATCACAAATCAAATAAAAGTTATTAAAAATGAAACACACTATCCTTTCTTTTGCTATTCTTTTTAGTGCGCTTTGTTTTTCTTGTAAAGAAGCAAAACAGATTCAAAGCGATGTGATTAAACCTATTGAGTTTCCGGTTCCCGATCGGCCGGCGGGTGTGACCGATGTGGTAAATCTTGCGGTTGCCCCTATAGATACCGTTCGGGTGGGATTTATAGGCTTGGGAATGAGAGGGCCGGGGGCTGTAAAACGTTTTACTCATCTGGAGGGTGTTAAGATTGTGGCATTGTGTGATATCCATCCCGAAAGAGTGGAAGATTGCCAGAAAGTTCTTAGAAAAGCAGGTTTGCCCGAAGCGGCGGATTATTCCGGCAGTGCCGATGCCTGGAAGAAATTGTGTGAGAGAGATGATATAGATCTCGTATATATCAGTACCGATTGGGATACACATGTGCCTATGTCCCTGTATGCAATGGAACATGGAAAACATGTTGCTTGTGAAGTGCCGATAGCCTTAACTGTAGAAGACTGCTGGAAGTTAGTGGATATGGCGGAAAAGACCCGTTTACACTGTATGATGTTGGAAAATTGTTGTTATGATTTTTTCGAGATGGCTACGCTGAATATGGCTCAGAAAGGAATATTGGGTGAAATAGTACATGCTGAAGGAGCTTATATTCATGACCTGCGTCAGCTGAATTTTGAAGATCCTGCTAGGGGAGGATATAATAACTGGTGGCGTTTGGAATATAATACACATCATACCGGTAATCCGTACGCCACCCACGGACTTGGGCCGGTTGCTCAGGCCTTGAATTTGGGACGAGGAGACCGAATGGAATATTTGGTTTCGTTGTCCAGCGACCAGTTTGGCATGACCGCTTATGCGGAAAAGAAGTTCGGAAAAGATTCTGAAGAGGCCAAGCGCGAATATAAAATGGGAGATATGAATACTTCCGTTATTCGTACGGCCAAGGGGAAAAGCATTATGATACAGCATGATGTGACGAGCCCGCGCCCGTACAACCGGAAACATGCTTTAAGCGGCACGAAAGGATATATAGAGAAATATCCCCGTCCGGGTATTGCGTTGGATCCGAGCGATGAATTATCCGTTAATTTCGAAAACCTGAGTGCTCATGGTTTTCTGCCCGAAAAACAATTTGATGAAATGATGAAAAATTATGAGCACCCTATTACCCGGGAAGTAGGAGAAATGGCTAAGAAGGTAGGCGGTCACGGCGGAATGGATTTTATAATGGATTATCGTCTTATATATTGTTTGAGAAACGGTTTGCCGTTGGATATAAACGTTTATGACGGAGTGGAGTGGTCTTGTCTCGGAGAACTGACAGAGATGTCGGTTAAAAATAACAGTGCTCCTGTTGCATTTCCGGATTTTACCCGTGGAGCCTGGAAGAAGCAGCAAGGATACCATCATGCTTATGTAAAATAAATCTTTGAATTTTTATTAGTAAAGGCCGGAAAACAAGGAGGAGTAAGATGTTTTCCGGCCTTTTTTAGAAATTTAAGTTTCTCAAAAAATCGAAAGATAGAAATAACAGAATTGATTTAATGTGATAAAAATATTATTGTAACCGATTGAGCCGGATTGCAATCAGTCCGGTGAAGATTCCTGTAGTACCTGTAAAGCCTATTGACCATTTCAAATCGTGTGCTTGTGCTACATATCCGATATCCGATAACGGGTGGATCCGTTAAAAATCCCAGAAATCCGATGGTGGAGAAGATGGCTAATGTTATACCGGGAAGCATGGTCTTCGATTCACCTGTCGTAACACATAGGAACGACCGATGAAACACCGATACCTACCAGCAAAAACCGGAATAGCGGGTAGCAGATCAAGCAGGAGAATCCCTGTAAAAAGGCCGCACGCGATTTGAAACCGCTCCATTGTTATTAACCGGACTGCAAAAGTACACTTCCTAATACTCCGTCGTCGCTAAGGTACAGTGACGAACGTATACCGGGAATACGTCTTGTCCAGTTGGTGAGTATAGTCCAGGTATAAAGTAAAAGTGTTTACGGATAGTCGCTAATAGTTTCGGGTCGATAGGATAATGAATGTATCATATTGCTGACCGATATATATGTAAATAAAAAGCGATTATGTGAAAACACATAATCGCTTTTTACATTAGAGCGGAAGACGAGGCTCAAACTCGCGACCCTCAGCTTGGAAGGCTGATGCTCTATCAACTGAGCTACTTCCGCATTTTTTTGTGGGCGAAGATGGATTCGAACCACCGAAGACGTACGTCAGCAGATTTACAGTCTGCCCCATTTGGCCACTCTGGTATTCGCCCTTTTGTTAAATGCGGAGCAAAGGTAGGAAAATTATTTTAACTTGCAAATAAAATTGTGCATTTTTATTGCCGTAATAGCAGCTTCATCGCCTTTATTACCTAATTTTCCTCCAGCCCTGTTCAGTGCCTGTTGCATATCGTTGGTGGTTAAGACTCCGAATATGAAAGGAATACTATACAGGGTGTTCAGTTTAGTAAGTCCTACGGTTACCCCTTCGCAAATATAGTCGAAATGAGGGGTGTCTCCCCGTACTACACAACCTATGGCAATAACAGCATCCGGTTGGTAATGTTCGGCCATTTGCTGTGCTCCGAAGGTTAATTCGAAAGTACCCGGTACGTGGGATACATAAATATCTTCGGATTTAACTCCATGCTTTTCCAGAGTATTACAAGCTCCTTCAAGGAGTTTTTCTGTAATACTTTCATTCCATTCTGCTACGACGATTGCTACACGCATGTTTGTTGCGTCAGGAACTTTAGATGCATCGTAGGATGACAGGTTTTGATAAGCTGTTGCCATTATTTATATTTTTATGATACGGTTTTATGAACGGAGGTTAAAAAAAGCCGCCTCTCTGTGTATAGGAAGCGGCTGTTCTATAGATAAAAATATTTATTTTATTTTACTTTTTGCTCTTTCGATATAACGCTCTATTCCTTGAGCAGCTGAAGAAGCCGGATGTTTGTCTTTGATAGACTGATAGACATCGGCTGCTTTTTGGTATTGCCCCAATTTTTCATATACCGTACCGGCTTTTTGCAGATAAATCGGGCTGAATACATCGTCGTTGGACTCTTTTGCGGCATTCTCAAAATAACTTACGCTTTCATCGAATTTACCCATGTTTACCAGACAATCTCCGATTGCCGCTTTTACTGCCGGAGCTACGATGGTTTCGTTTCCGCTGTATTTTGATAAATAGTCTTTTGCTTTAGAATAATCTTTTAGGGCGCAGTAGCTGAGCCCGAGATATGCATTTGCCAGATTACCGGCTTTGGTCGAACTATATTCATCGGCAATAAATTCCAAACCGGAAAAATTTTCATTCCCTTTGATAGCAAGGTTGAAAGAATCTTTTTCAAAAGCAAGAATGGCCTGATACATAGCTGCCTGTGCTTTATCTTCACGCGGTATAATGTAAAAATGACGTATAGCCAGATAACCTGATACTACTAATACAATGGCCAATACGACCACTAAAATAGGATTTTGATACTTTTGGATGAATTGTTCAGAGTTTGACAGAGCTTCATTCACTTTGTCTAGTTCGTCGGTTTGTTTTTTTGCCATATTTCTTAGTATTTTTATTATCTTTCTTAGCTTAAACTCACATAAATGGGGTATACCCGTATTTAATCGAATGACAAAAGTAATTTATTTCTACATATAAATAAAATTTCCGGACTTTTTTTTTAATTATATCCTCTCTTATTGCCTGTTAACAGGATATTGTGCGAGAGAACAAGGTTGTGAATTTTAAAAATGCTTCTTGAGATTTATGAATTATTTTGTACGTTTGTAGATAAATATAAAGCCCGATGATTTTATCCCGACTTTCGATACTTAATTTTAAAAATATTGAACAAGCCGACCTGGAATTTTCTTCTAAAATGAATTTTTTTCTGGGAAATAACGGTATGGGGAAAAGTAACTTGTTGGATGCCGTCTATTATTTATCTTTCTGCAAAAGTTATACCCATATTGTTGATTCCCAAAATATCCGGCATGGTCAGGATTTTTTTATATTACAGGGTTTTTACGACAGGGGAGGTACTCCGGAAGAAATATATTGCGGTATCAAACGCGGACAAAAGAAACGGTTCAAACGTAATAAAAAAGAATATGAGCGGTTATCGGATCATATAGGGTTTATGCCCCTGGTGATGGTGGCGCCGTCCGATTCTGAACTGATCCGGGATGGCAGTGAGGAGAGGCGTAAATTTATTGACCTGGTAATATCTCAGTTCGACAAGACTTATCTGGATAAATTAATTCGTTACAATAATGCGCTTTCTCAGCGGAATTCTTTATTAAAACAGGAAGTACGGGATGCTGTATTGTATGAAATCTGGGAAGAACAAATGGCCGAGAATGCACGTTTCATATATGAAAGCCGGGATTCTTTCCTGAAAGAATTTATTCCTGTTTTCCAGCGGTTTTATGATCTTATTTCAGGGGGGAATGAACAGGTTCGTCTGGAATATGATTCTCATTTAGCCAAAGGTTCTCTTATTCCTCAGTTGGAGGAAGTGAGAGGGAGAGATCTGATTCTGGGTTATACGACCCGTGGAGTTCATAAGGATGATCTTGAAATGAGTCTGGGCGAATATCCTATGAAAAGAATCGGTTCACAAGGACAATGTAAGACTTTCCTGGTCGCTCTTAAACTGGCTCAGTTTGAATTTCTTAAACTGCATGGTAGTACCACGCCTGTTCTTTTACTGGATGACCTTTTTGATAAGCTGGATGCCGAAAGAGTAGCCCGTATCGTAGAGCTTGTTTCCGGAGATAGTTTCGGCCAGATATTTATAACGGATACGAACCGGGAATATCTGGATGAAATCGTGCGTAAAACAGGTAATGATTATCATATATATTCTGTGGACAAAGGAAAATTTACCAGGATTTAGTATTAATATATGCAAAGGAAGGATGCGCAGCCTATAGGAGAAATTATCAGTCAGATTTTGAAAGAGCAAAATCTGGATATTCGTTTGGACGAGACGAAAGTTGTTCAGGCGTGGAATTCCATTATGGGAGAGTCGGTTGCACAATATACGACTTCGGTGCGCATGAAGGCGGGTGTCTTGTATATTCAATTATCTTCGGCGGTCCTGCGCAACGAGCTTTTCGTGAACCGGACTTCCATTATAAGGCGTTTAAACGGTTTTATAGGACGTGAAATAGTAAAAAATATAATATTCAGATAATAGAAAAATGACAGATTTAATTTTTAAACATGAGGTACCTCTTCAGTTACGGTTTAATGATATAGACTTATTGGGGCACGTAAATAATTCGGTGTATTTTACTTTTTACGATCTGGGAAAAGCCCGGTATTTCGAGGCGGTGCGGCGGGAACATATCGACTGGAGAAAGGCGGATGTTGTTGTTGCGAATGTAAATGCTGATTTTCTGTCTCCTATTTTTTCCCGTGAGCCGGTCGCCGTGCGTACGACAGTAGAGGAAATCGGAAACAAAAGCCTGAGAATGTTACAGCAAATAGTGAACACTCAAACCGGTGAGGTTAAAAGCATATGTCGTACCGTAATGGTAGGATTTGACATTGCCAGAGGAACGGCAGCGGAAATTTCGGAAGAGTGGAAAAAATCTGTTTCTGAATTTGAAGGACGGGATTTGATGCGAAAGGCTTAATAACCTGTTTTTTCGAAAAAGAAAAAAATGTGTCGACTAAATTTATAAAGAATAGCTAAATTTGCGTTCATAATCATCCTAATCACATACTGTAATGAATAGTATAAAAGAGAATATACAATCGATTTTACAAAGAGAGTCCCAGGCGATATTAAATATACCGGTGACGGATGAGTTTGAAAAAGCGATTTCGCTTATCGTAGAGCAGATTCATATAAAAAAAGGAAAATTGGTTACCAGTGGAATGGGGAAAGCCGGGCAAATAGCGATGAATATTGCCACGACATTCTGTTCTACAGGCATTCCCTCGGTATTTCTTCATCCCAGTGAAGCTCAGCATGGTGACTTGGGAATATTGCAGGAAAACGATTTGATGCTGGTTATTTCTAATTCAGGCAAGACTCGTGAGATTATTGAGTTGTTAAGTCTTGCGTCGAATTTATATCCCGAACTTAAATTTATCGTGATTACCGGAAATGCTCAAAGCGAACTGGCTTATAAGGCTGATGTGTGCCTGTTTACCGGTGCACCTGAAGAGGTATGTCCTTTGGGACTTACGCCTACTACCTCTACAACTTTAATGACTGTTATCGGTGATTTATTGGTGGTTAATACAATGCTGGCAACAGGATTTGATAATAAACAATATGCCCTGCGGCATCATGGTGGCTATCTGGGGCAACTGTCTAGAAAGCAGAGTAATGATGAAAAATAAATACCGGTATGCGTAAAGTAATAGGAATAGGAGAGACGATTCTGGATATAATATTTAAGGATAGCAAGCCTTTCAGGTCGGTGCCGGGGGGATCCACCTTCAATACTATGGTTTCATTGGGCCGTCTGCAGATCGATACGTCGTTTATCAGCGAATTAGGTAACGATCGTGTCGGCGAATCTATCCTTTGTTTTATGCGTGATAATTCTGTTTCTACTGAAAATATAGATATTTTTAGTAACGGACAGACGCCTATATCTCTGGCATTTCTGGATAAGGATAATGATGCTCATTATTCTTTTTATGTTAAGTACCCCCAAGATAGGCTCAATGTCGTGTGGCCGCGCATCAATGAAGATGATATTTTGATATTCGGGTCTTATTTTTCTGTAAATCCGCAATTACGAAAAAGAATAACAGAACTAGTCGAATATGCCCGGGAAAGAAAAGCTATTATTTATTATGATCCAAATTTTCGTTCCGCTCATGCTCACGAAGCGATGAAACTTATGCCGTATGTGCTGGAAAATTTCGAATATGCTGATATCGTAAAAGGTTCGGCTGAAGATTTCAGAAACCTTTTTAAGGTGACAGATCCCGGACGGGTATATGCGAACCATGTTAAATTCTATTGTCCTAATTTTATTTATACTCGCGGAGGAAATGGCGTAGAGCTTTTCTCTCCTTCGGGAGTATCTCATTTTGATGTGAAACATTTGGAGCCTGTGAGTACTATAGGAGCCGGGGACAGTTTTAATGCCGGTATTCTTTTCGGATTGCTAAAATACGGTGTTACTCATGAAACATTGTATTCCCTTACCAGAGAAGAATGGGCCGGAATCATACAATACGGAATAGACTTTTCTTCTTCGGTATGTGAAAGTTATGATAATTATATATCGAAAGATTTCGCATCCGGACATAAGTTGTAATATCATAAACCAAAACTATAATATATTAAATAAACCAAAACCGTCATATACATGGCGGTTTTTTATTTATATTTGCTTTATAAGAAATTCATCTTTAATGGCTTATGATAAAATATCTTCAAATATTCTTACTGGTGCTGCTGACTGCCTGTTCTACTTCCCGGCCCGAAATAGATGTCGCATGTGAAATAGACGATAATTATAATTATATTCTTAAATGGGATTTATATCCCCGGCTTGACGGTGACGTAAAAATATATCGTTCGATTAATCCTGATTTTTTTGATACGAAATCGGCACCTGCTTGCATCTGCAATATTAACGATAATCAGGTGCGTATTCCTGATAATGGAGATTTACACCGTTATTATTTTCTGTTAAGGTTCGATAATAAATTTGATGTTGTTACAGGGCCGAGGGCCGAACGGTTGAAATATGTGCAGAACTTCCGGGATATAGGAGGCTATAAAGGTAAAGATAATAAGCATATACGGTGGGGTATGATTTACCGCTCCGGGAATCTGGATTCTCTGGACGAAATGAGTGTAGAACGTCTTAAATTAATGGGAATACGTACGTTGATTGATTTTAGGGATAGTGAGGATGTTCAGAAGCCTTCCGGTAAATTGAACCTTGAAAATGTCATTAATCTTCCGGGAAGCCTTCATTACCGGGAAGCTTTACGTACCCGTATCATGAATAATGAAATATTGAAAGGCGATGCGACAGTTTTTATGCAGGATCTCAATGTCGCTCTTTCGGCCTGTGGCAAAAATGCTTTCAAGTCGATGTTTAACCAATTGCTGGTGGAAGATAATTATCCGGTCATACTTAGCTGTAGCTATGGTAAAGATTATACCGGTTTTGCGGTTGCGTTGCTGTTAGCGGCATTGGGTGTACAAAAAGATGATATCGTGAGCGATTATGTTTTGACGAATTCTTATTTTGATAAGCAGACCGTTCGTTCTATCGATATAAAAGAATGTAATACAAAAAGTCAGGAAGCGTTGACAAAAATACTCACGGCCGATCCTATGTATCTTACATTTGTTTATAGCCGGCTCGAAAAAGAGTACGGTAGTATCTCTAATTATCTGGAAAAAGAATTAGGACTTACTACGGAGAAACGTAAACATTTGAAACAGATTTTATTGAAGTAACCGGAAACTTGTTTTCTTCTATTGTTGTTGTTATTTACAAATATGCATTGTGTGTTGTATATAATACCAATTATTATACGTAACTTTGCCGATTGTAAAGACTTTAGGTTCATATAGATGTTTTTTATTCTTCCTGCCCTTAGCTTTCCGTAAGGACGAAAAAGGTTCCTCTTTATAACCCTAAAGCGTAAAATAACAATAAATATTAGATGAAAACATTTGAAGAATTAGGAATTGGTGATTCAATACTCAAGGCAATCACCGAAATGGGATATGAACAACCTATGCCCGTGCAGGAGCAGGTAATCCCGCATTTGTTATATGAAGATACCGATTTGGTAGCTTTGGCACAGACAGGAACAGGGAAGACGGCAGCATTTGGTTTGCCGGTAATACAGCGAATAGACATAAAAAATAATCAGCCTCAGGCTCTTATTCTTTCTCCTACGCGTGAATTATGTTTACAGATCGCCAGCGATCTGGCCGATTATTCCAAATATATTGATGGCCTACGGGTACTTCCTGTATATGGCGGTTCCAGTATAGACAGCCAGATACGAATGTTACGGAAAGGAGTACATATAGTTGTTGCCACTCCCGGACGTTTGTTAGACCTGATCGAACGGAAAACGGTATATCTCGATAATGTTTCGACCGTGATTATGGATGAAGCGGACGAAATGCTTAATATGGGTTTTCTGGATAGTATTAATGCGATATTATCGAAGGTTCCGGAGAACCGAAAAACATTATTGTTTTCTGCAACGATGCCTGCTGAGATTGCTAAGATTGCCCGGAACTATATGCATAACCCGCAAGAGGTGGTTATCGGTAGCCGTAATGAGGGAGCTGCAAATGTAAAGCATGTATATTATCTGGTTCACGCCAAAGATAAATATTTAGCATTGAAACGTATTGCCGATTTTTACCCCAATATATACGGTATTATATTTTGCCGTACGCGTAGAGAAACACAGGAAATAGCGGATCAGTTGATTCAGGACGGATATAATGCCGATTCTTTACATGGAGAACTTTCCCAGCAGCAGCGCGATGCGGTAATGCAAAAATTTCGTGTACGTAATATTCAGTTACTTGTGGCAACCGATGTAGCAGCCCGGGGGCTGGATGTGAACGATCTTACTCACGTAATTAATTATGGCTTGCCCGACGATATAGAAACTTATACTCATCGTAGCGGTCGTACGGGCCGGGCCGGTAAATCGGGTATATCTATAGCTATCGTTCATGTTAAGGAAAAAGGCCGTCTACGTGAAATAGAGCGCAAAATCGGTAAACAATTTGAAAAAGGGCATGTTCCTACCGGAACTGAAATATGTGAGAAACAACTTTTCAATTTGGTCGATCGTATTGAGAAAGTGAAGGTAAACGAAGAAGAGATAGCATCTTATTTGCCTTCTATTTTTCGTAAGCTGGAGTGGCTGAGTGAACAAGATATTATTAAACGAATCGTCTCTCTTGAGTTTAACCGTTTGTTGGATTATTATAAAGATTCGAACGAGTTGGATGTGCCGGACGAACGTGGCCGTAAAGATGGCAAAAGAGGACGAGATGACAGAGAAGGGGGAAAGAGAGATTCGGGCCGTGACAGGACTCGGGCTGCTGAACCTGGTTTCGCCCGTTTGTTCATTAATGTAGGAAAAACGGACGGATTTTTTCCCAATAATCTTATCGAGTTGGTTAATAATAATGTACGGGGCCGGGTAGATATAGGCCGTATAGATCTGATGCCTTCTTTCTCGTTCTTCGATGTGGATGAAAAGTCAGCCCACCGGGTGATAAGCGGACTCAAGAATTGCGACTTCTTCGGTCGTCGTATAAATGTGGAAATAGCCGGAGAGAAAAAAAGCGAAGGTGGTCGTAGACGAAAGCCGAGTCCGGAATCCAGAGAGTCGTATGGACATTCAAAGAAAAGAAGTTATAATCATGAAAAATTTTCTTCGGATAAATCGAAAAAGAGAGCCTCTTCCAAGAAAAAGTAATTAATAATGCAATAATAAAAACAGGAAAATATTTTTAAATATTTTCCTGTTTTTATTTTATAACTGCCGGTATTGTTTAGGTGACATGCCTGTTTGTCTTTTGAAAAATTTTCCGAAAAATGATTGATTGGCGAAGTTCAGTTCATTGGATATTTGTTGTATCGTCAGAGTACTTGATTTTATCATAGATTTTGCCTGTAATGTAACATATTCGTTTATAATCTCGTTCGCTCCTTTCTTTGTCGTTTGCTTTATAACGAGGGATAAATGCTTGGGAGTGATGCAAAGCTCGTTGGCGTAAAACTGTACGTCCCGGTGTTGTTTATAGTGCTTTAACAACAGTTGCATAAAGTTTTTCATTATTTCTTCTTTTCGGGATATTTTTATAGGCCGTACCTTATATCTTTGTTTAAAGATCATATCAATCTCTGCAGAAATAGCTTGGAACGTGAATTTGATGACATCTGTATTTACTGTTTCGGTTTCGGTTTTTCTTTTCAGGAAAGAGATACTATCTACCAGACCCTCTGTTTCAGTCGGAGTGAGTTGGGTAATAGGATATTGAATGATGTAAACCGACATAGATAAAGCCTTTTGTAAATTAACTTGTAACTGCTGGAGAAATTCCGTTTTTGCAATAAGAATTATAAATGAAAGATCGGGACTCTTTTTGTGGTATTTCCAGATAACTCCGGGAAAAAGGAATAACAGATTATTCTTTTTTATAGTGTAGTGTTTCAAGTTGAGACTTATTTCAACTTCACCGTCCAAACATAGAAAAATACAGGCATGGGTAGTCTGAAGGGGTTGGTAGGCAACCTGTAAGTTTTTAGGAAAACTATTGAAAATTGCTAAATTGCGTTCAAAGAATGTTTTTTGTATGATATTGGGGATATTACTCTCATTACAGTTATCCATATGTGTATATAATTACGGGCAAATATAATACTTTTTTTGAATATGAAACAATTGTACTCAAAGGATTGTTATTTGGTAATATGGATTTATGTTATAAAAAAGAAAGTATGAAAAAGATAGTTATAATTTATGATGGAATTACCGAAGAATTAGCCAAAATGGTAGCATCACAATTGCAGGTAGGGAAAGAAAGCGTTCGTCCGATTTCGTCTCTCACTCCGGTAAAAATAAAAGATTATGATACGATTTTGCTGGGCTTGTCTGCTAATGGCAATACGGAAGAAGCTATTAAATTATTGTCTGGGGTAGATCTGAAAGATAAAACCGTTGGTTTGTTTGGACATTGTGCCCGTAAAGCCGGAATGGAGATGTTTTGTTCACTTACTGGACGTTTTCATGATTTCTTGAAAAATTCGGGAGCCCATTTTATCGGAGCGATGCCCGTTGAAGATTATAAGGCGGGTGCGCCTATCGTAGCGGAAGGAAACGAATATGTAGGCTTGGCTTTTGACGAAGCTATTGATGGGAAAGCGACAGACTCCCGGGTGCAAGCATGGACCGATATAATGAATAACAATCCGAATTCTCAACCCCTATTCGGGTCTGTCCGTAAAAAATAACGGCATTATTCTTTTCCTGTCAGACGGGCTGTGAAGAATCTTGCGGCAAACCATAAATGCCATAATACAACCGGGATACTCCCGTAGTATTTGACCATGATGCGGTAACGTTCTTTTAACGATAGTTTTCTGTTTTTGGTTGTCACACCTTCATTTAAATAATTAATAAGAATCGTATGTGTATTTGTTATGATTTTTGCTTGCCTCATGCATCGAATACACCAGTCGAAGTCTGACGAAAAACGGTATGTCAGGTCATATTCCGGTGCAATTGTCCGCCGGGCTATGAAGGCTTGGTGACATACCAGCATGCCTTTGCGAAAGCTTTTCCAGGATAGCTTTTCAGGTGCTTTTAGCCGTCTCATACTTATAAAGTTCCGTTTTGAATTTACTAACGCCGTTTCTCCGTATAGAATATCCGGATTGTTACTTATATTTATATATTCGGCAATGATTTTCAACGTGTCTTCATTGTAAAAGGAATCTCCTGCATTCAGGAATATCAGATATTCACCCGAAGCGTTTCTTAATCCTTTGTTCATGGCATCGTATAATCCTTTATCTTTTTCGCTTATCGTATGGGTTATGATGTGCCTGTAATCCGATACGATATTCAGTGTATTATCGGTCGATGCTCCATCGACAATAATATATTCAAAATCATTAAAAGTCTGTTTGGATACACTTTCCAGTGTCGGTCTTAATGTGAGACCGGCATTGAATGTGATTGTAATGATAGAAAATAAAGGGTGCATTGCCATATTTGTTATCGGGAAAGAATCTGTTTGTAGAATTGAATGTAGCGGGATGCTACCGCTGAAGACGAATACAGAGTGTTTACTCTTTCAATACAGGATTGTTCCATTTCATTATTAGGTGTGTTTTTTAATACCCAAAAAATACCTTGAGACAAGTCTTCGGTGGAAGGATAAGCAGCCAGATATCCTGTCTTTTTGTGAAGAATTATATCCTGTTGCCCGCCACTGTTGAATGAAACTACAGGAGTCCCGCATGCCATCGATTCGATCAGAGTTTGTCCGAAAGTTTCATAATGGGCGGCCGATACTGTCATGTCTGCTGCTGTATAAAGTTCTGCAAGGGTCTCGGTATCGTTTATGATTCCCAAATGCATATATCGGCAGGGAACGTTTTTCAGAAAATCCGGGTCGTTTTTTATATCTCCGAAAAGGACAAGCAAGATATTTTTGCCGAATGTATGCTGTATTTCCGGCTTTTCCAGGGCTTTTTTTAACAAGTCGAATCCTTTGATGGGACTATTCAGTTTTGCCGCACCGAAAACCAGAATACGGTCTGTGGGAAGGAAAGCAAATTTATTTCTTGAAGCTTCCTTATCCCGGGGAAAGAAAATCCCCGTATCTATTACATTGGGAATGACCGTGCATGTATTGTTACGTCCTATATAGCTTTTGTCTGCGCAATTTTTCAGCCAGGAACTGACAGCAACAAAATGGATATTCCGGAAAAGTGATTCTTTTTTCACTCCGGTCCGGTACGATAAGTCCTTTTTGTTGTAGGAGGATAGTTGCGGGCAAGAACCGCATCCGGTCTCATAATGGGAGCAGTCCCAAGCGTAATGACAAATACCGGTAATAGGCCACATGTCGTGCATGGTCCATACGATAGGTTTACCGCAGTTCAGTATCTTTTTTATATCATGAAGAGAAAGCATTCCCTGATTTATCCAGTGCAGATGTATAATGTCGGCTTCCTGTATTTCTTTTATCGTAGAAATATTTGTTCCTGTCTCCGCCGTAGATACATCGAATAGTCTTTTGCGGGAAAAACTGTTATTGAAAAATATGACGAGCCTTTCCCATAAAAATTTCCAACGATACAGAATCTTTTTAAATTTTCCAGCATTGCAATCGATGATATGAGGTGATTGTCCGCAAGCTGAAGCTACCACCATATTTACATCTATGTTGTTTTTGTTCAGCGCGTTCATCAGCCTTTTACAAGCGATGGCCGCTCCTCCCTTGCAATCGGATGTATTAACAAATGTAACTTTCATGACAAACCAGGAATACTAATTGCTTTTGTTCATAGGAATGTTTTTGTAAAAATAGCTGTTTTCGGCGAGAATACTTCTATTGTCGGGGATTATTTGTATTTTTGTCAAGCTATATATTAAAATAAATATGCACATGAAAAAGGTCGTATTCTTAGGTTTAGGATATATCGGCTTACCTACTGCGGCGGTAGCGGCCCGGCATGGCTATCAGGTAGTAGGTGTCGATGTGAATCCTGCCGTTGTGGAAACGATAAATCAGGGAAAAATACATATCGTGGAACCCGATTTGGATGAAATAGTGAAAGAGGTCGTTCGTACGGGTAATTTACGCGCGGTATGTAAGCCCGAACCGGCAGACGCTTTTTTTATTGTTGTTCCTACCCCGTTCAAACAAAATCACCGGGCGGATATCACTTATGTGGAATCTGCGACGCGTTCGGTTATCCCGTATCTTAAAGACGGAGATTTATTCGTGATAGAATCGACATCACCGGTTTTTACGACCGAAAAAATGGCCGGTATTATTTATAAAGAACGTCCTGAGCTAAAAGGAAAAATATTTATAGCTTATTGTCCGGAGCGAGTTTTGCCGGGAAATACCCTTTATGAACTTGTTCATAACGATCGGGTTATCGGAGGTATAGATAAAGCTTCTACCGATAAAGCCATAGAATTTTATTCGGTATTCGTAAAAGGTAAGTTACATCGTACGAATGCCAGAACGGCAGAGATGTGTAAATTGACGGAAAATTCGTCTCGGGATTCCCAGATCGCTTTTGCAAACGAACTTTCCATGATATGCGACAAGGCAGGAGTTAATGTGTGGGAACTTATAGACCTGGCCAATAAACATCCGAGGGTAAATATACTACAACCCGGTTGCGGTGTAGGAGGGCATTGTATCGCTGTAGATCCCTGGTTTATCGTTTCGGATTATCCCGAACAGGCACAGTTGATAAAACGTGCCCGTGAAACCAATGATTATAAGGCGGACTGGTGTGCGAATAAGGTTATGGATGCATGCCGTAAATTCGTGGAAGAAAATGAAAGAGAACCTGTAGTCGCCTGTATGGGACTGGCTTTTAAGCCTAATATTGACGATCTTCGTGAATCTCCTGCTAAATATATAGCATCACGTATTATTTCCGAGTCCAGGGCAGATGTTCTGGTTGTGGAACCCAATATCCGTGCACATGCCAGTTTCAATCTGACCGATTATCGGGAGGCATACCGTAAAGCCGATATAGTAGTGTGGCTAGTGCGTCATACCCCTTTTGTCGAGTTACCAAGAGAAGAGAATAAACTGGAACTGGATTTTTGTGGAGTAAGAAAATGAAATCTGGATAATCTATGAAAAAAATATTATTGGTTTTCGGTACACGGCCTGAGGCGATAAAGATGGCTCCGTTGGTGAAGCTTCTACAGCGTGAGACAGACTTTTTTGAGACGAAGGTGTGTGTAACTGCACAGCACCGGCAAATGTTGGACCAGGTTCTGGAGATGTTTGAAATTGTACCTGATTATGATTTGGATATTATGGCTCCCAATCAGGATTTATATGACATCACTTCTAAAGTTTTGCTGGGTTTACGTCAGGTTCTGAAGGACTTTTGTCCTGATGTGGTTTTGGTACATGGAGATACTACAACATCTATGGCGGCGTCTTTGGCAGCTTTTTATCAGCAGATAAGCGTAGGACATGTGGAAGCGGGTTTGCGGACATTCGATTTATACTCGCCGTGGCCCGAAGAGATGAACCGGCAGGTAACGGACCGTGTATGTACTTATTATTTTGCTCCGACTCAAAAATCGAAAGACAATTTATTGCATGAGAATATCGATGCTGACAAAATATTCGTTACCGGGAATACTGTTATCGATGCATTGCTTATGGCTGTCAGTATTATTTCGGGAAAACCGGGGATAAAGGAAAGCTTACACGAAGAGGTATGCCGCAAAGGTTATACTGTCGGAGAGAGAAAATATATTCTGGTTACAGGACATCGCAGGGAGAATTTCGGAGAAGGATTCCTGCATATTTGTCAGGCCATCCGGGAAATTGCTGCAGAATATCCGGAAATGGACATTGTATATCCGGTACATCTTAATCCGAATGTTCAGAAACCTGTTTATGAGCTTCTTTCCGGGTTAGATAATGTTTATCTTATTTCTCCTCTTGATTATTTACCGTTTATTTATGCTATGCAGAATAGTCTTCTTTTGTTGACGGATAGCGGCGGGGTACAGGAAGAAGCCCCATCTTTGGGTAAACCAGTCCTCGTTATGCGTAACACGACCGAACGTCCCGAGGCGGTCGAAGCCGGTACGGTGAAACTGGTAGGTACGGATAGTATAACCATTGTGAAAAGCGTGAAAGAACTGCTTGATGATCCTGAGTTATATAAAAGAATGTCCGAGACACATAATCCTTATGGTGACGGGCATGCCTGTGAAAGGATTATTGCTGCTTTAAAATAGTGGTAAATGCTTCCAGAAAACGGTCGGAGACGCTTTCCAGATTTATTTTTTCCCGTATAATGCGTTCCGATTCTTTTTGCATATCCGCGCGCAATTCCGGTGAGGCAAAAATCGTTTTGATCTTTTCAGCCAGACTATCAGCGTCTCCTTCTTTGAAAAAGAAACCGTTCCGGCCATCCGTGACCAGATCTTTTTCTGTACTGTCGCATACAGAACATATCACCGGCATACCGTATGTCATGGCATCGTTAATGGACAGACCACCCATTCCGGCCAATACATATAAAGTAGATTCGTTCATATAAGCTCCCAGTTCCTGAGGTTTATAAATACTTCCTGTAAAACGTATCTGTTCCCCGAAACCACTTTCTTCCGCCTGACGTTTCAGGTTGTCCAGTTCAGGGCCGTCTCCTACGATGACTAATTCGGCATCGGGAAATTCCGGTACGATCTTTTTAAAAGCATCTATTAACAGGTCAACCCGCTTCCACTTCACCAATCGTCCTATATGCAATATACGTTTGTTGCATACAGGCAATAAAGGTTTACCGGATCGTACATGATCTCTTTCTTTAAGTAAAGCTTCCGTGTCGGTAGCATTATAGGTGACGTGAATATTCTCTTTTTTTACGCCGTAAGAAGGTAATATGTCATAGGCAACGGACGAATAGTTCAATGTTCCCGCCGCCCGTGCATAACAATACCGGCGGATATGCATCGTTATATATTGCCGTATATAGAATCCTGCTCCTTTGCTCAGCAAATTCATATTTTCGTCATACATCGCATGTTCCTCGAAGTAAGGCCGTATCCTTCCGTAAGGAGGAGTTTGGAACGGAATTTCCCGGATTACCAGTTTAGCCCCCGATTTTTTAATCGCTTTTCTTAATTTTGGCTGGAAAAAAAATTGAAGGAAATAAGGCCAACCCATGACAACGATATCCGGCTTTTCATCCGATACGATTTGCGGTAAAGCAGGGAATGCGCACTTTCCATAAAACATGTTTTTTTCCGCTGCATATACGCGTTTGTAACGCCCGCCTTCTACCATATGAACTCCCTTACCTATTGTTGCATTTCCTTTCTCGGGAATAACGGTTACTATTCCGGCTCCCTTTTCCTGCTGTTTGTTAAGTAATGCGTCCAGATAATGTGAAATGCCGCCGAATGTGTATAAGACCTTCATGATTTCTTTTTATTGATTTTTCTGGTTCTGACGACTTCCGGTGTACGTAACAGTATATCCGATGTAATTTGCATGAATACGACAGAATCTTTTATTTTTTTATGTGCTAAAGCTTTTCCAGCTTTTTTTATTGCGGCCAGAACCCCGTAACCGAAAGCTTGCGGGAACGAATAATTTATATTGGCGTATTCGGATAGTAAAAAGACTTTTTCGGATCGCAAAAACGTGTTATGGTCCGCCGTTCTGAATTCCCGGTCGTGATAACCGAAAACAGAGGGTACATAACCGATTTTATAACCATGATATTTTATTCGGTTTATGTAATCGGTATCTTCTCCGTAATGATAGAATAGGGGAGAAAAACCTCCGATCTCCCGTAAAACTTTTGCCGGGATCAGCCAAAATGCAGCGTTGATGTAACCGGATTCTACAGGTTCGTTTCTCCCGGATAATTGGTATAATTCTTTTATACCCGTATAAGTGCTAAATCCATGATCGGGTTTGTCTCCTTTTCCATTGAGATGCACTGGAGATAAAATGCCGTAGTCCGGATTTTTTTGATGGGTTTTTAATAATGTTCCGATAGTCTCTTTATCGATCCATGCGTCTTGGTTGAGCAAAAATACAGCGTCATAGTCTTCCTGTAGGGATATGTTTATCCCGATGTTATTAGCCT
Source organism: Barnesiella propionica (assembly GCF_025567045.1). Lineage (NCBI taxonomy): Bacteria > Pseudomonadati > Bacteroidota > Bacteroidia > Bacteroidales > Barnesiellaceae > Barnesiella > Barnesiella propionica. The sequence goes on from NZ_JAOQJK010000005.1 coordinate 146,473, forward strand.
GCCCGAAACCTAAGTTTTGTTTATTCTTTATGAGCCGTACCTCAGGATAGTGTTGTTCTATGATTTCGGTAGTACGGTCTTTGGAACAGTTATCTATAACCATGACCGACACATGATAAGACGATTTCCTCAAACTTCCCAGGCAACGTTCTATCCAATGTTCGAAATTATAAGATACGATGATAACCAATACTTTTTTCATATATCAATCCAGAGGCTCATTGTTTTTAGGTAAATTAGTTTTCTCCTTTTTTATCATTTGTAAGAACTCATTGATCATTTCCATTCTCAGTATTTTAGAAATTCCCAGATAAATAATGATATATATGGGAGGAACCACCAATAACCGAAGTACTTCCGTAGGGAGTAAAGAATATAAGAATGCGCATATAACTGTACAAAATAATGCCAGAACCAGATAAGGAGAAACATCTTTCAAAAATTCTTTAAAATGATATCCGGTATAAATATGACCGAGGATGACAGTTGCAGTCAGAGAAAGCAGGGTATAGCATACCCATAACCAAATAAGGGAAATAATCCCGTAAGAATAGAGTAAGACAATTCCGGCTAATAAAAAAGCCTTCTTCCATATTTCCATATGCAGATTCAGTCCCGGACGGCCAATGCTGTTGAACAAGTCGTAAAACAAAATAATGAATGGTGCAAAAGCTCCCGATATACAGAGGATGCGGAAGTAGGGAACCGAAGGCAGCCATTGCTCTTTTAACAGGATAAGAATTAAAGGATGAGATACTACGATCATGAGCGACATGACGGGAAAAATGAAAAAAGCCATAGCTCGTATGTATTTGCGAAATACTCGTTTGAGACGGACTTTGTCTTCCTGTATCGAAGATAATACAGGAAATCCGACGCTGCGAAAAACGTTTCCTATGAAAGAAGAAGCTATATCCTGATATTTATTGGCTTGCGTATAATATCCGGCATTGGATATTCCATAAAATTTTCCAATGATAATAGGATAGATGTAATTAAATACATTGTTCAATATGCCCGTTGCGATAAGATTCGAACTATAACCGAAAAATTCTTTTATGGAAGCCGTGCGGAACTCATAAGTAGGTCTCCAGCTGCCATAAGACCAAAAGAAAAGAGCCCTGAAAAAAGCGAGACCCACTGTTTGAGCAACCAAAGCCCAAACACCGAGACCCGAGTAGGCTAAAATGATTGCAATGACCGAAGATATAGCAAGAGAAAATATATTGACCTTGGCGCATTGTGTGAAACAAATATTTTTGAAAAGCAAAGTCTGTTGTATAAGAGCCGTAGCGTTGAAAAGCAATGTGAGAAAAAAAATGCGGCATATCAGTGTAAGGTCGGGTAGCCCGAAAAAAATGGCAATATAAGGTGCCGAAAAAAACAGAATGGCATATAGAACCAGACTGAATCCCAAGTTGAAATAAAAAATAGTGCTGTAATCGGCCTGTGTCGCATTTTTCTTGCGGATCAGTGCAGATGCAAAACCGCTGTCGATAAGGATTCCTGCCAGTGCGATGAATATGGCTAATACGCCGGTCTTTCCGTAATCTTCCGCATTCAGAATCCGGGCAAGGATAACTCCCGAAATAAAATAGAGCAATTGTTGCCCGAATTTATCGGCGAAGCTCCATGCCAGCGCTTTCTGTGTTTTCCCTTTTAAATTATCGTCATTATCGTTCATATAAAAGTAAACCGATAAGAATATTGGAAGACTGTTTTATTTTGAATATCCCTTTCGTATTTTATACGAAAGGGATATTATAATGGAGGTATGACTATTTTACTTCCGAACCGGGAGTCACATCTGCAGCAGGTTGTATGACAATTAGTTTCCCGCCAGCATCTTCTGCCGATAATATCATACCTTGAGATTCTATACCTTTAAGTTTCCGGGGCGCCAGGTTCGCTACAAAACATACTTCTTTGCCAATCAGTTCTTCCGGCGTATAATGTTTTGCTATACCCGATACTATAGTGCGTCCGCCAAGACCGTCGTCAATCTTGAACTGGAGTAATTTGTCGGCTTTAGGTACTTTTTGGCATTCCAGAACTTTTCCTACCCGGATATCCAGTTTTAAAAAATCGTCAAATTCGACGTTCTCTTTTACGGGAGTTGTCTGGTGATTTTTTATTTCGTTGGCTTTTTTTGTTTCCTGTAATTTCTGTATCTGCGCTTCGACAGCACTGTCCTCTATTTTTTCGAACAGGAGTTCCGGTTCTTTTAATTGCAGGCCGACGGGCAGTATGTCGGTGCTTCCCAAAATATTCCAGTTACAGTGGTTCATTCCCAGTAAAGAGCGCAGTTTAGCAGCAGAGAAGGGAAGGAACGGCTCGAAAGCAATGGCGAGGTTGGCCGATATCTGCAGCGATAAGTTTAAAATTGTGCCTACTCTTGCCATGTCGGTTTTTGCCAATTTCCACGGTTCTGTATCGGCCAGGTATTTATTACCGATGCGGGCCAGGTTCATAGCCTCTTTCAAAGCGTCGCGGAAACGGTAATGCTCCAGATAATTTTCCATTTCGGCTTTTACTCCGGTAAATTCTTTCAGCGTTTCTTCGTCATATTCAGTCAATTCTCGGCAAGCAGGTACTTTTCCTTCAAAATATTTGTGTGTAAGCACTAATGCGCGGTTGATGAAATTACCGAGTATGGCGACCAATTCATTATTATTGCGCGCCTGAAAATCTTTCCAGGTAAAATCGTTATCTTTTGTTTCAGGAGCGTTAGCTGTCAGTACATAACGCAAAACATCTTGTTTTCCGGGGAAGTCGGCTAAATACTCATGCAACCATACCGCCCAGTTTCTCGAAGTGGAAATTTTGTCCCCTTCCAGATTCAGAAATTCATTGGAAGGAACATTCTCGGGAAGAATGTAACTGCCTTCTGCTTTAAGCATGGCGGGGAATACGATGCAATGGAATACGATATTATCTTTTCCGATGAAATGGACTAATTTGGTATCTTTATCTTTCCAATAAAGTTCCCATGTATCTGGTAATAGTTCTTTTGTATTGGAAATGTATCCGATAGGTGCATCGAACCATACATACAGGACTTTCCCTTCTGCTCCTTCTACCGGAACCGGCACACCCCAGTCTAGATCTCGGCTTACCGCACGGGGCTGAAGTCCCATATCCAGCCAGGATTTACATTGTCCGTAAACATTAGGTCTCCACTCTTTATGTTCTTCCAGTATCCACTGGCGCAAAAAAGGTTCCCATTTGTCAAGAGGAAGATACCAGTGCCTGGTTTCTTTCAGTACAGGTTCACTACCGCTTATTGCAGATTTAGGGTTAATAAGATCCGTCGCATTAAGGGAGGTTCCGCAAGCTTCACATTGGTCTCCGTAAGCTCTTTCGTTCTTACAATGGGGACAAGTTCCTGTAATATAGCGGTCTGCCAGGAATTGTTTTGCTTCTTCGTCATAATATTGTAGAGTGGTTTTTTCGATGAATTCGCCTTTATCATATAGTTTACGGAAGAAGTCCGATGCCGTTTTACTGTGTATCTCAGAAGAAGTCCGGGAGTATATATCGAAAGAAATACCGAAATCTTCGAATGACTTCTTGATAATATTGTGGTAGCGGTCTACAACATCCTGGGGCGTGATACCTTCTGCTTTCGCTTTTAAAGTAATGGGTACGCCGTGTTCGTCCGATCCGCCTATCATGACCACGTCTTCGCCTTTTAGACGGAGGTAACGGGTATAGATATCGGCAGGTACATATACTCCTGCCAGATGCCCTATGTGTACGGGGCCATTAGCATAAGGAAGCGCAGTAGTTACCAGAGTTCGTTTGAAATTCTTTTCCATCAATATATTATCGTTTATTGTTAATCTTGTAAATCAAGATGCAAATATACTATTTTATTGTGAAACAGGTATGTCTCTGGCTGTAAAACGTGTATGCGTACATATATGGCGACGCGGCTATATACAGGAATAATCAGGTTCCTGAAGTCTCATTATTTTGGAAAATATAGAAAAGCGGGAGTCGAATTTGTGACAGATGATTCGTTCCCGCTGTTTAAAATAGTTGATTATTTAAATCTATTTTATTCCCGATAATTTTCTAAGTATAGCCGGAATATCTTTGTTATTCATCGGTTTACTGAAATTTTCGGCTCCCACGCCTATTGCATAAAAAGGAACAGGATTTCCCGTATGTGAAAAGGTAGTCCATCCTATACCGGCTTTTTTATTAATGAGTTTGAAAACTGCTTCTGTAAACTGGTCGGTATGAGCATAAAGAGTTTGGGTCTCTATTCCTGTTTTTGAAAGGAACGTAACCTGGAAATATTTCATAAGATCTCCTTCTTCCCCTGTATTCACGGGTATTTTATCCCATAATCCGAAGTTCTTTTTCAAGAATTCTTTCATTTCGTTCCAAGAATTTTTTTTGTTTTCTTTCAATATGTTTTTTATGATTTTTGCCAGTTTATCTTTGGATATTTTCTGGTAGTTGATATAGTCCAGATGTTGCATATTGTTCCCGTCTACAGTTCCCAGAGCCAAACCTCCTGTTTCATGATCGGCAGTAACGATGATTAATGTCTCTTTCGGATGTTTTTTGTAAAATTCGTAAGCGGCTTTCAGGCTTTCATTGAAGGACAAGATTTCCTGTACCATACATCCTGCATCATTTATGTGTGCGGCATGGTCGATAAGTCCCCCTTCTGCCATCAGGAAGAAACCTTTTTTGGCGTTCTTGCTTAAATGCCCGATGGCGGCTTTTGTCATGAAAGGGAGAGTGAGACTGTTTTCTTCCTGATCCATGGTATAACCCAATGAAGAAGTTTTGGAACTGTCTGCCTGAAGCAGTAATATTTTATCCGCATTTTTACCGGATTGTTCATAGCCATCTATCCCCCGGCAGAGGGTATAGCCTTTGTCCGCGAAGTAAGTGAAAAGATTTATATCCGACGGGTTATTTTTATTATTCGGTTCTCTGAGCCCCGCCCCTCCGATGAAATCAAAATTACTTTCGGCCGCATCTTTTCCTATCTGGTAGAATAATTTCCGGCTGGGCTGGTGCGCATAGAAAGCTCCGGGGGTGGCATCATCGGGGGCAACCGTTGTAATTATCCCTATTTTCATGCCTTTGTCTCTGAGTTGTTCCGCGATGGATGTCAAGTGTTCCCCTTCAGGGCCGACTCCCAGAAATGTGTTATTTGTTTTTGTTCCGCAAGCCAGGGCGGTTCCGGCTGCGGAGGAACAAGTCATGAGATTATTTGCAGAGTAAGTCTGTAAAGAGGAGGATACGGGGAATGTAAGGAAGATGAGTGAATCGGGAGTTTCGGCGTTTTGCCCGAAACGGCAAAAATATTCGGTTGTTTGTACGTGGCCGAATCCCATTCCGTCGCCGATAAAATAAAAAATGTATTTTGGCGATGCGGCTTCCGATGTAGGAGAAATCGCAAATATTACAAAAAGTAATAAGATCGCCCGGAATAATTTTCTCATAATGTTTTTTAGTGTTATTATGATTCCTGATAATGAATGACAAAAATGCAGGAGCTATATCTGATTTGATATAACACAGGTATATAACGGTTTGCCAATGTTTTATATAACTCCAGCCAGGTTTACGATTACAAAGGTACTATGAAATTCGATTTTACCTAAATATAATTCTGAATAAAATCTTGTTTCTACAATTCAATCTTTAGAATTTTTGTCGAATCATTTTTTGTACGAGTTCAGGATCGTTCGTAGTAATATAATCGGCTCCATTATCAATGCACCACTGAATTTCTTCGGGATCGTTTACGGTCCAAATATTGACTTTGAGACCCAGATCATGTAATTGCCGGATCCAGCCGGGGTTTTTCTTGAATACATTGATATGGTAGTCGGCTCCCGTACCTCCGATGCTTTTTAGTACTTCGGGAGAAACACCATTTAAATAGAGAATAGGGCATTTGGTTTGTTTTACCAGTTCGTCAAAAGCATTTCTGGAAAATGTAATATAAGATATTCTTTTTTCCAGATCTTTTTCCTTTACCATATCGAGTATCATTTTTACCGCTTCTTTCTCGTGTTCTCTGTTTCTATGAGGTTTTATTTCCAGAACCAAATCTATGGTAAGGTGTTTTGCCGCATCGAGATATTGAGCTAATGAAGGTAAGAACTCTCCGTTTTTTAGCTTTTGATGAAGTATGGTGTCGGATGAGCAGGTTTCTATAAGATAGCCGTTTATTTTGTCATCGTGGTTTACCACCAATTTTTTATCGGCTGTCAGCCATACATCAAATTCAGTGGCATCACATTTAATCGAATCTGCCATTTCCAGAGACTTGATGGAGTTTTGAGCCGAACCTTCGACATTCCAGTATCCCCGGTGTGCGACCACTTTTACCTTAGCTTCTGCAATGCCTGTCATAAGATATCCTGTCAAAAAAATGAATAATAATTCTCTTTTCATGTGTTTATTTAATGTTTTGAGTTATTTGTCAAATGTAATAATCGTACTTCCCGGAAAACGACAATGGAAATAAATAGAGTCGTTCATTATTCTGAATTTTGTCCCCGAAGTATTTTCGATAATATTCATTTTTTTATTTTTGGAATTTTCAGGGATAGAAATACTGAAATTACCGTTTGCATTATTACTGAAAAAAATAACCTTTTTACCATCGATAAATCCGTCATAAGCAAATGCGTGCCTGGTATCGAGCCGGGCTTTTGTGAACCAGGTATAAACGCCGCTCCATGAATCGTGATTCCCCATAAACCGGTATGTATTACCTATAAGCTTATGATAGCATTTTGTCCATGAGTTGCCTATGAAAATGATGTCATCTCCCGAAAGTTCGTTATGCGCTCCCAGGCCCCGGTTAAGAAGAAAAGAGGCCTGAAAACACGAGTCGCTTTTTTCAATATACCTGTTGAATCGCGGAAAATCTTTCTTTTTAAATCTGTCTACATTATTTATCTCTGTCCAGTGTGGGTATTTGCCGGAAGGAGTAAGAAGATACCTTTCGTCATTGAACATAGATTGCATCCCGTAATATTTTAATATTTTGACCGGCATTTTGTTGATATAATCGTGTGACAAGTCTACCTGTATGCTGTTGCCGATTATCGTGTAAATTACATTTTCAATACATAATGTATCGGTAAATGATACTATTCCTTTTTGTGTCTTTGCGCTTACAGGATTAAAAATATGATTTTTTACTTCAAATTCAATTTTTTGTGCTACCAGCATAGTGTCGGAAGTGATACGGTGGTCATCGGCATATAGTTTTACCGAAAAAGTTTCTGCTGTTTTTGTCTGTTCATCCGTAAACAGATGGTTGCCTCCGCACCATCCTCCGTCCTTAATGTAAAAAGGGCCGATATTGTCGCTGTAGTGAGCCTCATTGGCAATGATAATATTTACCGAATCGGAAAGAATAGAAACACGGTAGAACGTAAACAGATCGTTAGCCATACATTTTTTGAACCAGTAGTTGATTTCATGATGCTCGTCTATTCTGGAAGATATATGTATATTTTCTCCAATCTTCCTTACTGTACTTGAGTTTTCCTGAGAATAGGCCAGCAGGGGAAGAAATATAAACAGCATATATATAATCCGGTTCATTTATTTTGTCAACGTTTTGATGTTCCTACGGGAAATTATATGACGTGCCAGGCGGTCCATTATTTTCTTATCTTCCGGCGAGGTCGATTTGTACATGTCTATAAATCCTTTACTTCCGGTATAGTAAGCAATAGCCGAAGTCTGGAATACTTCATGCCTTTCGAATGCCTTTATATAAGCCAGCATCCGGTCATAAGAAGAATCTTCCGAATCATAGAGCGCGTGGCTGTCACATTCGAATTCCATCGCCATTCCGTTTTTCCGGGCGAGTTCGCAAGCCTCGTCCAGGCGTGAATCGGGAATAGTCTTTGTGAAGAAATGGTTGGGTTGCTGATATGCAATGTCGAAGCCTAATTCTTTCCATTGTTCATATCCCTTGGCTTTCCAATACGGTATCCAGACGAGTTCTTTTTTTTGAGAATGAATGTATTGACTTACGTATTTAGAAAGGTCCTTGCAGGTTGCAATATCCTCATCTACCCAGTAAAAACCGGTAAGTTCCAGATTCTTGAATTCAGCCTTTTTGAAACGGTACATTAATTGGTCTATATACCATTTTGCTGCTTTTATTTGATCTGCCTGAAGATTGAAATCGAGCGAATCTCCGTCTATGGCTCCCCAGTCTTTTTGTTTAGGTAGAGGAATAGCAAGTCCTAAAACTATTTTATGTTTAAAATTCGGTTTACCGATATTCTTCTTTTCATTTTCTATACATTGATCCAGTGCGTCCAAGGCTTTCCCTTTTTCAAACACTCTTTCGATAAGCCATTCCCATTCGGTTTTGCGGGCTTGTTTACTGGCATATCCATAAGCATAATTATAGCCTTTTCCATCGGCAAATTCAAGAAACAGAAAGCCGTCGAACAACCAGTCCTTGGTTCCGTCTGCAAATTGATGAGTTACGTAGGGAATGAATTGATCGGGGGTCCAGTCGATTCTTTGTGTACCTCCCTGATATATCAGGGCAAGATCCCTGATCTGGTTGGTTTTATATTTATTTTCTTCATAGTTCCGGGCCTCTGTTTTGTGGAGGGGTGCTAAAACAGCCAACCCCCCTATAATAAGCATTACTATCTTTTTCATATTAGGTGTTTTTATTTTAAACGTTATTTTATTCAGGTATAGAGATCATTACTATCGTACAATTACTTTTTGGGCTTTTCCATCTGCGACGACCATATAGATCCCCGGAGAACATTTTACTCTTCTGGTATTCTCACTGACTGCGATCCCGTTCAAAGTAAAAACTTTTATAGATTTGACGGCTCCTGATACGTATAACTCTCCGAACCCGCCGATTACGGTGATATTGTTTGTTGTATTGATTGTTTCATTGTCTGTGTGCCGTTTCCGTCTTTCCAGTATATGATTCGCTATCTTATCGAGAATAAGAGTGTTCTCGATATATTCTGAATTATACATGTCGAGTATTGCTTTTGTACCGGAATAATAGGCTATGGCCGATTGTTCGAATACGCCGTATTTATCGAATGCGTCGATATAAGTCTCCAGTCTGGTATAATACGAATCTTCTTTTTCATATAATACGTTGGCATCGAACTCCATTTCCAATCCCATATCGAATTGTTTTGCGAGGTTGCATGCGTCACGTAAACGGGCGTCAATTACGGACGTATTAAAAAAGTGGTTGGGTTGTAAAAAAGCAATATCGAATCCCAATTCTTTCCATTCATACAATCCTGGGGCGTTCCAGTATGGAATCCAATAGAATCGTTTACCTAGTTGATGAATATATTCACTTATATATTTAGGCAGATCTCCACACTTGGCAGTACTCTCCTCCAGCCAGTAGAAGCCTACTAGTTCAAGATTGTTGTATGCACCTTCGGAAAACCGTTTCACGAGTTGGTCTATATACCATTTTGCCGCTTTTATCTGATCATTTCTGGATGTGAAATTTAATGTCTCTCCGTCAAGACTGCCCCAATCGGTTTGGTCGGTAATAGGGGAGACTACCCCAAGCACGATTTTATGTTTGAATGACGGTTCTCCGATGATTGTTTTATAATGTTCAATACACGAATTTAATGCATCGAGAGATTTCTCTTTTTCAAATATCCTGTTGAGTAACCATTCCCAATCGCTTTTCCTGGCGTTTCGAGTACCGTATTTGTATCCGAATGCTATTTGCCAGTTGTCGGTAAATTCGAAAAAAAGAAAAGAATCGAAAAACCAGTCGGTACGTCCGTCTGCGAAAGTGTGTGTCACATAGGGACGCAGGTCGTCTTCCGTCCACTCCGGACGATGGGTTCCCCCCTGATAAATGAGGGCCATGTCAGATACGACATCTGTCGGATAAGCGGCAGTAGCAGCAACGGGACGAACAAAACAGATACCAATTATGGCAATGAACGATATATATATTTTTTTAATTCTTATAATGCGCATTATTCTTATTGATTAATTATTGTTTTCAACAGAGGTAACATGACTTTCACATATTGTTTAAATCCGCAATCCGTGAAATGAATCCCATCTACGGTGAACTCTTCGTCTTCAGGTGTTAAAGATGTTCCCTTTACTAAGTAAATATTTTTAAGTCCTTTTTTCTTTAACAAAGAAAATATCTTGTTTATAGCATCATTTTTTTCCTGTATCTCCCGTGCTATTTTATTGTCGAAAACAGAATGAGTAAAAATAGGATCCTCGACAAATATTAAAGGGACATCAGGATGTGCGGTTCTTAATATTTGTACGAATTTTTCAGTCTTTTCCACAATTTGTTCGGGAGAAGCGTTAGGAACATAATCCAGTATGTAGGCAGAAGCATCCACCTCCGCCATCATTTTTGCGACTTCATAATCTATGAAAGCGTTTCCACTGAATCCCAGGTTAATAGTTTCTATCTCCAAAACCCTTCCGATGATATTTGTAGCAGCCATTCCGGGACGCGATGCACATGCGCCCTGCATGATGCTGCTTCCATAAAATACGACAGGTTTTTTACCGGCAGGTGACGGAAGCTCCGGTTGCTCTATATAAGATAGGGGATCGATCCCGATTTGCAACGACGCAACGCCATCGTATAGCGGAAGATAAAGCATATATTCCCGGTCGACAGGATTCATGCCGTTTATTATTTTCCATGTGTTTATTTTATTATCGGAGGGCTGTGCACTGTTTACAAATTTCCATTTACCATCCGTATAACAATAAAGGTCGAGTCCTCTGACTCCGACAGGAGCCATGTGATTCATGTGATTATTAAATTTGTTTTCCCATTTTACCGAAATAATGGAAGAGTTGGAACGAAAACGCACGGCAATGCCGGCTGAATTTTGTCCCAGATTCCATACAGCTTTTCTGGTAGATGATTTTAGAAAATCGGGAATACGGGAAAATTCAGGTGCGGAATCATTATATATTTTTCCGATAATACGGAATTGTGATGCTTCGACGTATTTTAGCGAATCGCTTCCGGGTGTTTCAGGTATGTGCAATTTATTTCCTGAAGCGTTGAAAACAGATAATAATATTATTAATATGATCTCGATGCGTTTCATGAAACTATTATTTTGTCGAAAGTGTCATAATATTTACTTTTTCCACCGGTTTTAGTACATCGTTTACTTTCCAGCATTTGTCTTTTTTGATACTGAGAGGGATAGTTGCTTTGAAATCCCGGCTTGATGATCCGAAAAAGAGCATATATTTCCCTTTTGATGTATACCATGCCGAGTTATTCTCGTCGAATGAAGCTAAGTCGTAATCTGTAAATTGGAGTTCTATTATTTGACTTTCTCCTGGTTTCAACTCTCTTGTTTTTCCAAAGGCTTTTAGTTCCGCACTGGGTTTTGTGACCGGGGATGCAGGTGCGGAAATATATAATTGTACTACCTCTTTTCCCGATGTGTTGCCGGAGTTGGTTATTTTTATGGTTGCGACCCATTTGTCATTCTTTCTTTCGATTTTTGGCTGGCTGAAAGAAAATTGAGTATAAGACAATCCGTAGCCGAAAGGATATGCGATATCTACGTTTGCTGTATTGAAATACCGGTAACCTATCCAGATGTCCTCTTCATAATTTGTATAGTCGAAATCTTTTCCACTTTTGGTTTGTCCTACTATGGGGAAGTTTCTGGATGAAGGAATATCAGAGTAATCTACAGGGAAAGTCATAGGAAGTTTCCCGGAGGGATTGACTTTTCCACTGATTGCATCGGCTATAGCGTTCCCGCATTCCTGTCCCGGGAACCATGCCAGTAAAATGGCATCCGGTTTATCTTTCCAGGAGTTCATTTCCATTACCCCGCAGACATTCATTACTACGGCAACTTTCTTTCCGAGGGAATGGAAACGGTCTATTACTTGTTCAATCATGAATTTTTCTGCTGAAGCAAGATAGAAATCTCCTTCAAGCCGTCTGTCCGATTCTTCACCTGAGCCCCTTCCGATGACTATCAGGGCAATATCGGAATTTCTGGCCTCCTGCTCAATTATGCTTTCTGCTTTTGACAGATTCATTTCAGGAATGACAGTCCCGTTATATGAAAGTTTTTCCCAGTCCGTACATTCAGGGTGTTTGTCCAGAAAATCGTTCTGGAATTCTACATATTTCGTATAAAGTCTTTTTAATCTGCCGTTGAGTTGATAACCCGCATTCTCGAGTCCGGTCGATATGTCTATTATATGCGCTTTATTTACATTTGATGATCCCGTTCCTCCGGCGATGGACTTGTAGGCTGTAGCACCGAATAGTGCTATCTTGGTGTTTTGAGATACAGGCAGGAAAGAACTGTCGTTTTTTAATAATACCATTCCTTCGGCAGCTATATGACGGGCCAGTTCCGCATTTTTTTGGAGATCGGGAGCCTGATTATATTTCCAGCCGTTATAGGAAACGGATTTGAGAATAAGTTCCAATAAGTTTTTCACACTATTATCTAAAATCGCTTGACTGATGCGTCCATCTTTAACGCCTTTGATAATTTCGTCTATCTGGGATTGTTCCCCCGGCATCATAAGGTCTGTTCCTCCGTTCAGCTGATCGGCTGTATTCCGTTTTTTGTACCAGTCGGTCATTACCAGTCCTTTATATCCCCATTCATCACGAAGTATAGTTTTGAGCAGTTCAGGATTCGCTTGAGTATATTTGCCTCCAATTTTGTTATAAGAACCCATAACGGTCCATGGATCGGAGTTTTTAATGCATATTTCAAATCCTTTGAGATAGATTTCCCGTAATGCACGCTGGGAGATGCGCGCATCATTATAAAGTTTTCCGGTTTGTTGGTTGTTCGCTACAAAATGTTTCAGGCTGGTTCCTATTCCTTTTTCCTGGATGCCTTTGATCATGGCCGATCCCATAATACCCGAGAGGTAAGGATCTTCGGAGAAATATTCAAAATTACGGCCACAGAGCGGATTACGCATGATATTGATACCAGGAGTAAGTATGATATCGACACCATAAGCGTTGGCTTCATCGCCTATGGCACTTCCTTCCAGAAATGCAATGTCCTTATTCCAAGTGGCAGCTAATGCCGTGGTAGAGGGGAAACAAGTGCAATACGTGGTATATTGTTTATTGGATGATTCGGGAGTAATTCTTACTCCAACCGGGCCATCCGCCAAATTGATAGAAAAAATCCCGAGGGAATCGATGGAATAGGTATATCCTGCAGCTCCCGGGACTATATGGCTTATACCGGTATCACAACCTTGCGATCCTACTAATAGCCGGGCTTTTTGCTCTAAGGTGAGACGGCTTATAATGTCGTTTATATTTTTATTATCAAGTTGCAAGTTATTATCGGCAAAGATATTGCCAACAGAAAAGAGGAAGGTGTATAATATCGGGATTATGGCCTTTTTCATAATGGATAAACTGTCTTGTAATGAGTAATGAGATCAAGGAAAAGAGGTTGCAGAGAAGAAAATTCGGCAACCTCTTCTTTTTTATTTGTTCTATGAAATTATCGATATTTTATCGAAAAATATTTGAACCGAATATCGTTTTTATTTAACGATTACTTTGGTTACATTACCATCGGTTTTAACAATATATATTCCGGGAACACATTTGACATTATCGTTGTTGCGGCTGACAAGAACACCACCTGTTGTATATATCTCGATCGAGGATGCTTCGCCTTCGATAATTATTTCTCCTTTGCCGCCCATAACAACCGCCTTATTGTCCGCAGCAAGATTATCAACTCCATCGGTACCTTTTACAGTCAATAAATATTTTGCCAAGTATCCTTTGGGATAATACTGATAAATATAGGCTTGGGTGGAGCTAATCACTTCTGCTGTCAAATGATTTCCAAAGTAAGCATTGTTTATATACATAGGATTGCCGTCGTCTTTTTGTTCGGAATATTTTGTAGCGACTCTTACCGATTCGTCACTGTCTTCATTTTCGGAGGTTTCTTTAGTGGCTAATTTAGATATGGTAAATCCGTCAGCATTGTTTGCTCCTGAGGGATATACAATATATTTTTGTTCTCCCATTTTGAAAATGTAGAATCCGGCGCATCCGCTGTGGCGTGGAGTTATGAAATATGAATCGTGTACCCAGTTCTCATCTTCATCTAGCGACAATCTCTGAATGGAATTGCAATTGGTTGCTGTATATAACGGGCTTAATATAGCCAGATCTTCTACGTCTTTCCAGCTCGATATGATTGAAGTAGAAGCAAATTGTCCATTAACTTTGAACGGGCTGAAGTATGAATAGTTGTAAGTATTGGCTACATCTTGCTCTCCGTTTATAATAGGAATTTCATAGATAAAAGGTTGCCAGGCAACACCCATATATAATATACCGCCTTCTGTTTCGTCAAGTACATTTCCCCTGACATGTCCCCAAAAATCCAGGCGTCCTTTCGGTATACCGCTTAACGGAATATCTTTTACAACTGAACGGTCAGCAGAGATAATTCTTATCTCGTTTCTCGTATTGACATAATCGGTATTAAAATCTCCGACACGTACAATGATGTTGCCTGCATCATCGAAGGTGAGGTTTGTCCCTTTACCAGACGCTAATTCGTCTATTTTTCCTGTTTTGTCCCAAACTTCGATTTTTCCTGTTTGTTTGTTCTGAAGGAAGAATTTATCACCCATACCAAAACCTTGTCGTGCTTCCAGTTCCAAGGGAGCCACGTCAGTGTTCATCCATTCCATAGTAAGATTTGAGTCCATTACCGACTTTGCATTTGCGGACGGAGTCAAAGCGAAAATACCGGTTAGCATTAACGCTGCAGTGAGTAATTGCTTTTTCATTACATTAAAATTTAAATTAAACATTATGAATCGTTCCGATTCAATTATTAAACCCTGAATCATTTTATTATTAGTTTTATTATTTTTCTTGCCGTTTTATTTGTTACCGATACCGTGTAAAAACCCGGAGTTAAAGATTGTGTCGGTAGTGCGAGCAAGGTTTCTTGATTTTCATTTTTTATATTGTTTATCAATTGTCCGTTTGCATTGTAGATATGGATTTCGGCGTTGCAGTTGAGAGACAAATATGCTTGTTCTCCACTCTTTACAGGATTAGGATATAGATTCACGTCATTATCCGGAACCGGTTCAACAGCGTCAGATCCATGCTTTACAGTTACAGGAATTGTTGTTGTCAATGCGCCTAATGACGCAGTTAGCATGTGGGTTCCTGTTCCGTTGCACAATACGGTAGTACCGTTTTCTTGGATTGTTCCCAATTCCGAACTACACGAAAGGATAATGTCTTCTACGTTTGTATCGATTAAAAGCCCTTGTGCATTGTAACCGTATATAACAGGCGAATAAGTATCGTTGTAATTAACTACTTTCATATAATCGGCAAAACGGATTTTTGCTATTGTTTTATCTTGGGTGGCCGGAGACGT
Organism: Barnesiella propionica; assembly: GCF_025567045.1. Lineage (NCBI taxonomy): Bacteria > Pseudomonadati > Bacteroidota > Bacteroidia > Bacteroidales > Barnesiellaceae > Barnesiella > Barnesiella propionica. The sequence continues at coordinate 161,925 of NZ_JAOQJK010000005.1, forward strand.
AATAAAAAGACCGTTCTTTACGGCTCTCAGATTTCCCTCGCTGGGGATATTCCGTACACCCAGTTCTTTTACATATAAAGTGGAAGAACCTCCTCCATCGAAATTTAAAGCCTCTACACATCCCAGGTTATGCATGATCGCAGCCAGGTCTTTCGAAGGTACACCTACCGATACTCCCGGTTGCCGGCCGTCTACAACGAGTAAAATTATTTGAGTGCCGTCCGAATTATAACCTACAGCCGTACGCGGCTCCCGGTTGGGCAGATGATCCAGTAAACCTTGTGTTTCCAGTATTTTACCGTTTTGTAATAACATAGGACATCCTCCGCACATTTCTGTAATATCCGTCTTTATTACGTTATCGAAATATATGGTTGGAGTGACTTCGAATTCTTCTCCGGCTTTCATTTTTGCTATGATATCGGCGGTAAATCCGGTCCCTGATAAGACAAATCCATTTTCCGGAATAGACATATTTCCGTTATTCTTCACCGGAGCAACTGTTACGCGCATTTTGGTGGTTCCGTCCGATTTCAGGGCGCCGTCTACAGGAACAGCGCCGACTTCTACTCCGGTTCCTTTCGTTCCGGTGGTGCTTCCTTTGCGTGAGGTATATAATATTAATTCATTATCGCTGCGTACGGCATTGATGGCTTTGATGGAAGCTTGTCCCGCATTTGGAGATACTAATTTAAAGGTCGTATAAGGGGCTCCGGAATATAGATGTTTATCTTTGTCAATACCTATGGCATACCATCCGGTCCCTTTATAGCTCTTATAAAATTCTCCGTTTACGCATGTTGTTCCCACCGGTCCCATACCTCCGATGAAATCGGCATTCACGCCGGCGAAATAAATGTTCTCCGTATCATTTTGCGAAGCCGGCATATTCGGTACTGTTACATTGCTTGTCAGGTTGTCCTTTGCCATGATTACTTTTATATTTACGTTAGGATCGGTCAGGTCCGTGGTCGTATAGAATACGCGTAATTTTACAGGGCCGTTGAGCGACAGGCTTGTCTGTGTAGTTCCGGGACCAATAAGCACATGTGACAGGGTATCTACGCTGTATTCTACATTTTGGAGCTTCCAAGTTGTGGTAGCAAAAGAACTGAATATGATGCAGCTTACTGTAAGTAATGTCAAAGAATATTTGCTTTTCATGATTTTATAAATTAATTCTGATCCCTTGCAAAGCTTTTACCGTGATTTTGTTGCTGTCGGGCAATACTATTTCATGGTCGGTATTATCCATATTGACATAATATTGGACTCTCTTTCCGTTTGCGGTAATCCATTCGGACCCCGCTACAACGTTCATTTTCCCGAATCCGGGAACGTTTACCATAGGATTATCTCCTCCCGGTATGATTTCTTTTATGTATCTTCCTCCGACGAAAACGTCATGTTGCTTTTTACGTAGATTGGAGAGTTCTTTTAAGAAATCAGCTTCTCTTTTGGCTTCGTCTTTCATTAGCAGGGTAGGATCGACCCATCCTAATTGAGAACCGTATAAGAAGCATTGCATAGTCTGGTAAAGAAAATCCCCGCGATTTACTCTGTCGGTAGGAGAGTAAGTATAGGCCGCTGTTATAAGTCTGTCGGAATATACTATAGGAAATAAAGGTACTATTCTGCATCCGTCGTGCGGAGAGTTGACTGTAAGTAACAAGTCAAACATGTCAATATAACATTCGGCATTTTCTTCGCTGATAAGTATATTTCCCGGTTCTAAATGATGGTTACGGAGTGAATCCATTAAGTGGCGGTATGATTTATGCCAGTAATCGCCTCCGCCCCGGGCATGTCCGTGATTAGTCGCCCAGCATGGTTGAGGGGCGGCGGCAGCGATCTGGTCGATATAGACACCGTTGGTTTTTAATTCTTTCTGGATTTTTATGACGAGGTCGGTTATTATTCCCTGCCACAGTTCGGATGCCGGACAAGTTACGGTATTCAATACTTTTGATGTCGGATATATTTCGGTATAGAGCATTCCGTCCGGTTTCCTGCAAGAAGCCGATATTCCGTTCAGGGTCGAATAGCTGTCACTTGCCGGATCCCATAATCTTCCGTTAATATAAGGAACCGTATGGCATCCTCTTCTTTGTACTTCGGCTATCATATCTGCAAAACCTGCTTTTGCGGGAAAGTAGTCGGGGTAGTGAGTATCATAGGGATAATGATGCCAGAAATACCAATGGACAAATGTGTTTTTTCCGTAGAGGTCTATGGCTTTTTTTACAGCGTTTCTTACTGTATCGCTTACTCCTTTAGCCCGTATCCAGGTATCTGTATCCAATAGCCACTGTGGTATATTGCGCGAAGCTAAAGGTTTGTTCCCCCATTCGGTAGTGAACGTAAACGGACGATACCATTTTGTTGCAGCGTCCTGCCATCCGAGATTTGAATACCCGATAACGGTTGACCACGGAAGGGAAAAGGTCTTGCTTTGATGATTCGACCATCCTTCCGAAGCAACTACATCGGTGAGAAGAGTAACGTTATTATCGCTTACGGACGCTCTTAGGTCTTTACCGCAGGCATTTCTATCCTGTGTTGCATAATATAACGATCCGTCGGAATTATGGAGCAGCAATAATTGCATAGAACCTGTTACCGAAGGATAACTCGATGTATATACCTGAGGATTTTTCAGGTCATATTCTGCACCCCAGCCCGCTGAAGTTATTAATTTGGCCTTCTCGGGCCGGCCGACGGTTACCCGGGGGAATTGAGTGTTGCTTACTAACCAACCTTCGGGAGTTCCTGCTTGAATATCCCAATGGACAAGATCCGAATCGTCAGGTATGGAAATGATCATTATTACAGGTACTAAGTCGTCATAGGTAAGTCTCATATTCCAGTGGAAAGAGATTGCCATGTGACCGTCTTTCTTTTCCTTTGACCATCCGGTATATTCTCCGTGAGATGGAAAAAGTACGGGATTTTCTCCCTGGGGACCTTTATATGTAAGAGTCCAGGGAATAGTATTATTTCCCTTGTTTAATATTAATTCTTTCCCATTGAGGGAAAATTTAGAAATATCAAAAATTTTACCCTTGGGAAATTCTATTCTCACTTTACTGTTCTGCATAATTAGGGTCGAGTCTGTTTCGGCAATCTGTGTGCCGTTGGCCTGACCCCATACTGCAGCAATGTTCATGAGAAAGACAAGAATGAATATGTAGACTCGTTTCATTATCATGTGGAAATTTATGAATATCATATAATATCAAATTAATAGTCGGGATTAGTTAAATTCGGGTCACGGTTCGTTTCGAGACGCGGAATAGGCCACCAGGTAAATTTGGGTTCCCAATACCTGTTCCTGTCCCTTACCCTGAGTTTATCTTTGTAACCTTCATAGGAAGGAATATCATTTAAGTCGTGCCGATCATCGGTTTTGAAATAAGGAATGTCGGTCGCCTCCAATCCTTCATATCTGATTTCCGGTTTAGGCTGACCGTAAGTCGGGTGTTCGTTAAGCATGTCTCCAATACCCCAGCGGCGAACATCTACGAACAATAATCCTTCAAGAACAAACTCGACTTTGCGTTCACGCCGTACCAATTGGCGTAATTTGTTTTGATCTCCCTTTATAGCATCCGGAACGAGGGGCATTCCGACACGTTTACGGACTTCATTAATCGCCGAGTATACGGAGTCGTTTAATTCGTTAAGTTCTATCTTTGCCTCTGCATAAGTCAGAAGTATTTCGGCATAACGCATGAGTGCCAAATTACTGGAAGAACTCATGAGCTGCTCGGTATTTTCGTCGGCATATTTACGCCATAAATATCCTACCCCATTATTTACGAGAGAGGGACTGGTTGTGACAACGTCTACGTTTGCGGCATTGTACCATTTGCCTTTGCGAGGATAGAACTGGGTTTTGTCATCGTATATATTAAGAATAAGTTTTAAGGGATTTTGGCCGTCGGTATTGGTATAATTCACTGTATCGCCGTGTCCGGCCAAAGTGGCATTGAAACGTGGGTCTCTGTTCCGGGTCGGATGTTTCGGATCGTAAAGCGGAGATTCATCTATGCGTTTTCCGTCGATACATTCGTAAGTATCTACGATCAATGAGCTGGGGAAACGTACCGATGATCCATAGTTCCGGGACGAATGCCCGTAACCTACCGTATGTAATTTTTTTGTACCGTTAGTAGAATACATAAGTTCCCATAATAATTCATCCCTTACATCACTTTTAGCTTGACCGGAAAGATTGAATAAGTCGGAGAAATTTTTTGCCAGGTGTCGTTTTCCCATAACTTTGCTGGCAGCGGAAGCAGCTTCTCTGAAATAGCTTGCTCCTTTATTGGATATATTGAAACTACCACCGAACAGACCTATACGGGCGATCAAGCCGTATGCAACGGATTTGTCTACCCGGCCTCGTTCCCCTCCGGTCCAGGGAAGATGATCGGCTGCTTCGTTGAGATCTTCGATAAGGAAATCTATTATATCTCCTTTGGGGGTACGTCCGGCGGTATATTGCTCCGGCGTTACTGGGGCGGTAAAGAATGGTACGTCGCCGAACGCCGATACGAGATTATAATAGGCGTAAGCTCTTAGTACACGGGCTTCTGCATAAAACTGTTTAGCTGTATCGCTCATCATTGCAATGGCATCTTTTGCACCGTTTATTACCGAATTAGCCCGGGCTATTATTTTATATTCACCGCTCCAGAATGTTTGGATTTTACCATTGTCCGGATTCAATGTTCCTCCTGCTCCGATGGATTTGTTTTCGTCCTGTTCGAGCCCGTATGCCGTATAATGGTCAAGAACGATACAAGCCGGTACCAGCCAGTTCATATCGAAATACAAAAGAGGGTAAATACCTGTTACTCCTTCCTTTAATCCTGCTTCTGTCGAATAGAAACCTTCGGCATCGTAGGCCGGGTTGGTTTGATCGAGAAAATCGGAACATGAAGAAAATCCCATGGCTATAAAAAAGATAGTTATCAAACTATATAATATTGTCTTTTTCATCTTTTTTCTAATTATTAAAATTCTACATTAAGTCCGAACAAAAAGGTTTTATTCAATGGATAGCAGCTTACTCCCGACCCGATGCTGTTTTCAGGATCGAATCCTTCATAGAAGTTATTTTTTATTGTGAACAGATTTTGTGCACTGGCATAAATTCTCACTTTGGACAAGGTTGCTTTTTGTACCCATTTAGAGGGAAGGGTATATCCTATCACTATGTTTTTTAAACGGCAGTATGCTCCGCTTTTCACCCAGAAACTGGATATCATATTGTTTGGATTTGTTCCGCTGGGGTCTTCGAGCAATAACGGGAATTTGGCATTACGGTTATCTTCTGTCCAGTAATCCAACTGGTATTTATATATCGTATAATTACCGGATAAAGCCCGGGCTCCTGCTCCGGAATAATATACATCCTTTTTACCCACACCCTGAAAGAATAGTGAAAAGTCCAGACCTTTCCAGTCTCCTCCTAATGTCAGTCCGAATTCATATCGCGGAGTGGGGTTACCTAATATGGTCTTGTCGTAATCATCAATTTTTCCGTCCGGTTTACCGTCTTCTCCGCTAATATCCTTATATTTGATATAGCCGGGTTCTACATTTTTTGGGTTTCCGCCATATACCGGAGAGCTGTTTATTTCGTCTCTGTCCTGGAAATAACCATCGGCAATAAATCCGTACCAGGAGTTATACTGTTCGCCTTCTTTAGTTATGGTTGTAGTTCCTACATATTCTTTTCCGTATAAGTCGATTACTTTATTCTTTACATCGGAGAGATTTCCTTTTACATAATAATTGAATTTACCTATACGGTCATTCCATGATATGGAAAGCTCCCATCCGTTGTTTCTCATGGAGCCTGCATTTGTCCAGGGTGAAGTCATTCCCACGAATAGAGGGACGGGGAATTGCTGCAACATATTGGTAATATTCCGGATGTAATAATCGAAAGTCACATTCAGGCGGCTATTTAATAATCCTGCATCGATAGCCGCATTAAATTGTTTTGATTTTTCCCATGTGATGTCCGCATTCGCTAATTGTATTTGTGCAACACCGGACGATAATTGTTTGTCAAACCAATATCCGTAATCTGCGGCACTTCCTATGGATGAGGCATATGGATAATAACCGCTAATGGCCTGGTTACCTAATTCTCCGTAGGATACCCTGAGTTTCAGATTATCTACAACTTCTTTTGCCGATTCAAAGAAACTTTCTTCGGATATTCTCCATCCTGCAGATACCGAAGGGAAAAAGCCCCAGCGATGTCCTTTTTTGAATCTGGAGGTTCCGTCATAACGTCCGTTGACTTCCAATAAATATCTGTTATCGAACGCATAATTTACTCTGAAAAAATAGGATAGCATGGCCCATGCATATTTCGAACTGGAATTTGTCATGGTTTTGATATCGCCATTTACCAATTCTTCATATCCGTCGTAATAATAATTTTTACGTCCGGCGATTAAATAGTTGTAATTCAATTCTTCACTTTGGAATCCGAGTAATATTTTTATGTTGTTTTTATGAAAATCTTTCTCATAAGTACCTTGCAGATTATATTGTTTGGTAACGCTTTTTGTTCTCTGCTCCGATTTCGATGAGCCTGTAGTCGGAAATGCTCCTTTTGATACTCCGTTTTCAAATACTTTGTAGGGGGTTACAAAAGCGTTGGTTTCACCGTCTGCGCGTTTCCATGTGTATGCTCCGAAGATATTGAACCCTTTGAAAGGATCGATGGATACTGTCGTTCGGGCGGTGTATTCAGGAGCGGTACTGTTACTTGTGCATCCGCATCGCACCATGGCGATGGGATTTGTACCGTTGATACCGTTACCCCACGTGCCGTCGGCATTGATACCCGACATGATAGGAGTCATCGTCAGCGCTTTTCCTATAATATTGGCCGCTGTTTCCATTACGGGGGCTTTTGCCGTAGATTGGCGTATTCCTACATCTACTCCAACTTTTAACCATTTGTTAACTTTCGTATCGGTGTTTACACGAAGAGAAGTACGTGTAAATTTATTATTATCGATTAGTCCGTCCTGAGCGAAATATCCGGCTGAAGCGAAAAGTTTTACTACGTCATTTCCTCCGCTAAGACTAAGTGAATAGTTTTGAATGGCCGCACTTTCTTTGATAACTTCTTTTCTCCAGTCCGTGTCGTAGAAGTTGATATTATCTACTCCGCCGTTTTTGTATATTTCAATAGTATTGGTATATAATGGGTCCTGATGTGCGTTACTGCGTGCCACATCTACGGCTTGCATATATTCTATTGCTGTAGTTGGGGTAGGCAGAGTCGTGGGTTCATTAAATCCGGCGTAGCCGTTGAATGTTATTTTTACTTTCCCTTCAGCCCCTCGTTTGGTTGTCACCAATATTACTCCGTTCGAGGCTCTGGAACCGTATATCGAGGCCGAGGATGCATCTTTTAATACGGTAATGGATTCTACCGAATTCAGGTCGATACGGTTCATATCTCCTTCTATCCCATCGATTAATATTAATGGAGCCGTCGATGAATTAAGAGAACCTAACCCCCGGATCTTGAGAGAAGCGTTGTCCGCCCCCGGTTGCCCGGAAGATTGAACGGCTGTAAGTCCCGGAACTAATCCTTGCAGTGCGGCGGAACCGGTAGAAACGCTGCGTCTGAGAATTTCATCACTATTGACACTCTGTACTGATCCAGTAAGATTTATTTTCTTCTGTGTACCATATCCTACGACTACGACATCGTCTAACTGAATGTCGGATCCCAGTAAAGTAACATCTTTTGTTTCTGATTTATTCACTTTGACTTTCACGGGTGCATAGCCTATATAAGCATAAGTTAGTGTCGTGGGTTTTGTTAATTGCAATTCGTAGTTGCCGTTTATGTCGGTAGAAGTTCCGGTGTTGTTATTATCGGACATGACGGTGGCTCCGATCAGCGGTTCTCCATCATTTCCCTTGACGGTTCCTTTGACGGTATAGGTCCCGGCAGATGGAGTTAAAGCGGGAGTGTTTACAGATGCTTGAGCACCCTTTTGAGAAAGTACAATCTGTTTCTGCCCGCTAATTTTATATGAGATGCGGGTCCCTCTGAATAAATTCTCAAGAGCAGCTTCAATAGGTTTATTTACTGTTTTGAAGCTGACTCTTTTAGTCAGGTCAGGTAAATTCTCTGCATAAAAGAACTTATAATCGGTGCTTCCTTCAATAATTTTGATTGCTTGTGCAATTGTCTTATCCGTAATATTGACCGAATACTGAGCATTTGCTGGATAAGCAATAAATAATAATACTAAAAGGCTCAATAGCTTGAGTGCCTTTGAATTAAAATTTTTCATAGGCTTAATTTCTGGCTTAAATATTGGCTGATTGTTTTTTTGAGTTATAATTTTTTAGCTCTTTATTTTGAGTTGAAATGATTATTATGGAGTCGGTTATCGTATACATAAGAGGATAACTCAGGCTTATGATGTGCATGACGTTATTCAACGAATTATTTTGAATAGTCCCGGTAAATTTCATGTTTTTCAGTCTTTCGTCTTTAATATTGATCTTTACGTTATACATTCTTTCCATGGTTTGTGCGATAGAAGAAAGAGGTTCTGCATCGAAAATAAGCTGCCCCGATCTCCAATAGTCTGCGACAGAAATATCATCGACAGTAGATGATTTGATAGTTTGACGTTTCAGATTATAGGTGGCTACATCTTTAGGATAGAGTGTTATACTTTGTTTTTCACTGTATACTTTAACCTTACCTTTGGCCAGGGTCGTAGTGATGATACTATCGGTAGAGTAAGCTTTTACATTGAATTCGGTTCCTAATGCTTCTACTTCTATCCCGTTGCATGAAACAATAAATTTTTTATCAGGATTTTTAGCAACTTCGAAATATGCTTCTCCATCTAAGTCAATGGTTCGCTTTTCTAAATTATAATCGCCTGTAAATGATATTTTAGATGCCGAGTTGAGATATACTACTGTGCCATCTGCCAGACGTATGTGCCCTTTTTGTCCTGATGCTACTTCAAAACTGTAGATATTATTTTTTGCACTTTCTTTATTACCAATGAAATGATTATTGTATAATAATATGAGAGAAATAAAAGTTGAGCATAAAATAACAGCTATGAAAGCTGCAATTTTTAATATGTAATGGCTCTTGTGTTTATGGATGCATTGGGGGATTGATATATCGTTAGGTTCGGATTTTAAATGGGATTGTATATTATTCCAAATGTTTTTTTTGATCGTATTATCGATGTCGTTGGAAACGCTTTCCCATACTTCTTTGCTTGTCTGTTCGGCCTCTTCGGAGTTAATCCATTTTGCCATTTCGGCACGTTCTGACATAGAAGAAGAACCTGTAAACAGATTTGTAATCAGATATTTTATACGTTTCCTATCCATTCCCTGTGATTTATTATATATTATATATATTCATAATACCTATAAAAGGATTACAACAAAAAGAAATATTTTAGAAAATTGTTGAAGAGAGTAGTATGATAGTTATAAATATGGATCCTATTTTGGATTTCAAAAAGCTCACCGTGCGATGTATTTGAGTTGAAACTGTTTTTTCTGAAATGGATAGTTTTTGTGCAATTTCTTTATTTGACAGGCCATGGCTCCATCTCATCAGAAAAATTTTACGGCGGGCTTCAGGTAATTCTACCAGTAAAGAAAGAATTTGTTGTTCGATCATATCCCGGGAAAGAGTTTCCTCAATTTGTGGATATTCCTCTTTTTTTGTCTCCTCTTGTATATAAGCGGCGTAATTCTTCATGATATTCAGCCGACGTATTTCCTGGAATAGTAAATTTCGGGAGATAGAATATATATAACCTTCTATATTTCCATCTGTATTCAGGTTATTCCGTGAATTCCATAATTGAAGAAATGTGTTTTGTGTAATATCTTTCGCGATATCGGGGTTACAGATGAAAGAATTTATATAGTTGAAGATTTTTCCTACATAGCTATTGTACAGAGACTCAAATGTATCTATATTGCCCGAGATAAAGGATTCTATATTGATTTGTTTATTCATTAGTATTTAAATAGGAAAGGTAGCACAATGCAAATATAATAAATATTTTAATTAATTGCTTTAATAATGAAATTATTTTATTATTATATGCGATGTTATTAAAAATAATTTATAATATTGGTCTGTTAAAACGAATAATAATAATAAATTTGTATATGAAAATAAACTATATTATGCGAAAATCAAAAATTTTATTTTTTGTAGTTATAATGTTATTTGAGTGGAGTATTATGAATGCGCAAGATACACTGAGACTCAGGGTAATGACATATAACATAAGATTCGGAGAACTTGCGACAGTTGATCGGCTTGCCGAACATATCAAATCTTTTAAGCCTGATTTTGTTGCTTTGGAAGAGGTGGATGTAAATACTGACAGAAGCCTTGCTCCGCATCAGAATGGGAGGAATATTATTTCGGAACTGGCAGGAAAAAGCAATATGTTCGGTCTTTATGGAAAGACAATTAATTTCAACAAAGGCTATTATGGCATAGCGATACTCTCCAGATATCCTTATATCCATGTCAATAAATTAAATTTACCGAATCCTCAGGGCACCGAACCTCGTGTTCTTCTTGAAGCTCTGTTTGAAATAGGCGAGGCTGACACGATTATTTTTGCAGCCACACATCTGGATGTGAAAGATGAAAAGACACGCCGGTTGCAGGCAGAATATATAACAGATTATTTTAAAAAATTTTCTTGTCCTGTTATTATAGGAGGGGATTTCAATGCAAAACCGGATTCTGAAACCATAAAGGGGATCATGTCTTCTAACTGGTTCGATGCTACTGATTCGTCTTTGACATTTCCTGCCCGGGAACCTAAAATAAAGATCGATTACATATTCGCCCGTCCTGAAAAAGGATGGAGTCTGATAAAGAGCCAAGCGGTTCGATCGGAATTATCGGACCATAGTCCGATTATCTCGGACCTGGAATATGTCAAAAAGTAAAATTATGGTTCGATTTTTTTATATTGATAAAATTTCTGTTTTTAATAGGAAATAAAATAGTATTGTTTTTAAGCTTTAAAATAATCTCTGCTACAGTACTCTGGAGCAGAGATAAATATGCTATATAATATGGTGTGTGTTTGTAAAGATATATCTTATTATATATGTGTTTAAATTTTGTTTTGATTGAGCGATAACATCTCTTCAATGAAATTCCGGTTGTTATTAAGCCGGGGTATTTTATGTTGTCCTCCCAGTTTTCCACGTTCCCGCAGCCATTCATTAAATATGTCTTTCCGGGCGGGAATCACTTCAAGCCGGCCTAATGCGATATCTTTGTATCGTTTGGCTTCATAGTCGGAATTAAGCATCTGCAGGTTTCGATCCAGTGATTCTGCAAATGAGTCTAGTGATTTAGGCATTTTCTCAAATTCTATAAGCCACTGGTGCCGTCCTTTGGTTTTTCCTGACATGTATATGGGTGCAGCCGTATAATTTATGACAGTTGCTCCTGTTTCTGCACTTGCACGTGCAATTCCTTTTTCTGCATTATCTACCATTAGTTCTTCTCCGAATGCATTGATAAAGAATTTGGTACGTCCTGCAATGATTATTTTTAAAGGATTTATGGATGTGACTTTTACCGTATCGCCTGTGTTATATCTCCAGAGTCCGCTGTTTGTCGTAATTACCAGTGCATAGTGCCGGTCGGGTTCTGTTTCCCAAAGAGGATAGATGCGGGGAGATGGCTTGTTTATATCTTCCAGCGGAATAAATTCGTAAAATATACCCAAGTCTATCATTAGCAACATTGCCGGATCGGTAAAATCGTTCTGTACGGCGAAGAAGCCCTCTGAAGCATTATAAGTTTCCACGTAGTGCATTTTTTCCGTTGGGATGAGTTCTTTATATTGTTCCCGGTACGGGTCGAAACTGATACCTCCATGAAAGAATACTTCGAGGTCGGGCCATACTTCGGACAGATATTGTTTTCCAGTTTTCTGCAATATTAATTTAATGAGAACAAGGAACCAGGAGGGAACCCCCGACAGGTTTGTGACGTGTGCATGAATAGTCGCATTTGCGATGGATTCCAGTTTGCTTTCCCATTCCGACATTAAAGCTATTTTTTTACTAGGCGTACGTATGAAATTAATCAAAGGATTGATATTCTGGATAAGAACGGCGGACAGATCTCCGCAGTCTGCATATCGGGATATTGAACTTACTTTGTGGCTGCCTCCCAGAATCAGGCCTTTCCCGGATAAAAAACGACTGTCGGGATTGTTGCGCAGATATATAGCTACGCAGTCTTGTCCACCTCTGTAATGACACTCTTTTAAGGCTTCTTTACTAACAGGGATGAATTTGCTTTTATCGTTTGTCGTGCCTGAAGATTTTGCGTACCATTTAATTCTTCCGGGCCAGATAAGGTTCTGTTCTCCCTGATGCATACGTTTTACATAAGGTTTTAAACCTTCATAATCTATGACAGGAATGCGGGAAGTAAAAGCGGAATAATTTTTTATCGAGTTGAATTCATATTGGCGACCTATCTCTGTCCTCTTTGCCTTGGCAAGGAGGTAAGAAAGCTGCTGTCGCTGTATCTCTTCTCCGTTGCGGGAATAAAGATCTATTTTTTTTAATCTGTCGGCATAAAGATATCTGAGAATATTTGTTTTATTCATTTGCTTATAGTGTCATTTATTGACAAAAATACACAATTCTTTGTGCAATACAATTGATAACAAATAAATTTTGCTTTTGGTTAAATAATAGATTGGAGATTGGTATTAAAGTAGAAAAGAAGTTCGTAGTTATGAAAGAGTTGTCGATTGTACCTTTTCCCCGAAAAGAGAAATTATTCCTTATTCAGTTCGGCAAAGCCGGCGTGTTTTCTTCTTCGTGCAAAGTAGCATCATTGGGTAACTCGTCGATAGGAGTATTGTCGTTTTCCCCAGCCTCGTTTTTTATTACGGTGCGGGTTGCTATGACCGCATCATAATAGGTCTTATCGTTATGTAATTTTTTGAGAGCCATTCGTGCCGCATTTTGTTGCGATTCTTTTTTTGAATAGCCGATTCCTATGCCCCCTGACAATCCTCCTAATTGGGCTTGTGACTGAAAGACAGGATTATTGTCATGGTCTACGAAAGATTCTACCAAAGAAAATTCGATACTTATTTTTTGTTTCTGGCACCACTCGATCAGCCGTGATTTAAAATTAAATTCTTTTTTTGCTACTTTAGATAGATTGATATACGGAGCTATAACTCTTTCTTCTACAAATTTTTTACATACGTTATATCCCTGGTCCAGATATATTGCACCGATAAAAGCTTCGAAAGCGTTTCCGTACATATAATTATTGTGGGAATTGGTTTTCATTGACGAAATGATTAATTTGTCCAAACCTATTTGTACGGCTAGTTTATTAAGCGTTTCGCGTTGTACGATTTTGGAGCGCGTGTTGGTGAGAAAGCCTTCTTTTTTCGAATCGAATGTTTTGAATACAACGTCGGCGACAATAGCGTCCAGGATAGCATCTCCTAAAAATTCAAGGCGTTCGTTATTAATCCATCTTCCTTTCTCTGTGCGTATGGAGGATGAACGATGCAGACAAGCCTGTTCGTAAAGCTGTATGTTTTTAGGATAGAATCCCAATATGTTGTAAAAAAGAGTATAAGGCTCTTTTCGCCTGAGCATAAAGAGCCTTATACGGTTATAAATCGTTTTAAGCACGTTGTTATTTCACAAATTTCTTCACTATGATACATGCATTATGCCCTCCGAACCCGAAAGTATTGGAAAGAGCTGCATTTACCACGCGTTTTTGAGGTTTATTAAACGTAAAATTAAGCTTGTAATCGATTTCAGGATCTTTGTCATCGTCTTCGTGATTGATTGTCGGAGGAACAACATCCTCTTTAACGCTCAATACGCAGGCTAAAGCTTCTAATGCTCCGGTTGCACCCAGTAAGTGGCCGGTCATAGATTTGGTAGAGCTGATGTTTAATTTGTAAGCGTGATCTCCAAATACATCTTTGATCGCTTTAACTTCCGAAACATCTCCTACCGGGGTTGAAGTCCCGTGTACATTGATGTAGTCTATCTCTTCGGGAGCCATTTCGGCATCTTCGAGAGCATTTTTCATAACTAGCTTCGCGCCTAATCCTTCGGGATGTGATGCCGTAAGATGGTAAGCATCGGCCGAAAGACCTCCGCCAACTACTTCTGCATAAATTTTAGCGCCACGAGCCAATGCATGATCCAAGTCTTCAAGTATAAGACAGGCACTGCCTTCGCCCATAACGAAACCGTCGCGGGATGCACTGAATGGGCGGGATGCCGTTTCCGGTGAATCATTGCGGGTTGAAAGGGCGTGCATAGAGTTGAATCCGCCTACGCCTGCCGGAAATATAGCAGCTTCGGCTCCGCCGGTTACGATTACATCTGCTTTTCCTAAACGTATATAGTTAAAGGCATCGATAATAGCATTGGTTGAAGATGCGCATGCCGATACAGTAGCAAAGTTCGGCCCCATAAAACCGTACATCATAGAGATGTGTCCGGCTGCTATATCCGCGATCATTTTGGGTATGAAGAATGGATTGTACTTAGGACCGAGTTCGGGATTTTTTGCATATGCTCCCGCTTCCAGTTCAAAAGTATGAATACCTCCGATACCTGCTGCGAATATTACGCCTACGCGATCTTTATTCACTTTTTCCAAATCCAGACCTGAATTTTCAATTCCTTCTTTGGCTGCTACAACAGCATATTGCGAATAGAGGTCGAATTTACGCGCCTCTTTCCGATCGAAATAAGCATTGGGGTCAAAGTTCTTTACTTCACAGGCAAACTGTGTTTTGAACAGTGACGCATCAAAATGAGTAATAGGTCCGGCACCACTGACTCCGTTCAGCATGGCTTCCCATGTGGAAGCTACATTATTGCCTAGCGGGGTGATTGCTCCCAGACCTGTTACTACAACTCTTTTTAATTCCATAAGAATAAAAAATACAATTACTTCGCGTTAGCTTCGATGTAAGCGATGGCATCTCCTACTGTACCGATTTTTTCTGCTTGATCATCGGGAATAGTAATACCAAATTCTTTTTCGAATTCCATGATTAATTCAACTGTGTCCAAAGAGTCTGCTCCCAAATCGTTGGTGAAGCTTGCTTCAGGTTTTACTTCTGACTCTTCAACTCCCAATTTATCAACAATGATTGCTTTTACTCTTGATGCAATTTCAGACATGATTTTCAAATTTTAATTAATAAATAAATTTACGTTCTTATTTTTTGCAGTGCAAAGAAATACATTTTTCTCCAAACAAAAAAAATATTTCTCCTATAAAATGACAAAAATTGCACATAATATTGTGTTGTGTGCAATTTTTAGACTTGATTTGTCCTTTTTTTTACATTTTTTTATGTAACCAGGGGTGTCTCTTATGTTTTATAACCATGTTGGATGAGACATGTTTTTTTTGGTTTCGCTTTATTTTCAATCTTTTATCGGGAGGGAAAATCCTAATGCAAGTAATTTTTCTTTTATATGATCGGGTGCATGTACTATATTATATGCGTTGAACTCTCTTCTGAGCGGATAATTATTACGAAAATCTTCGAATAATTCAGGGTGATCTTTGAGCTTTTGGCTTTCTGTATTCGGATTGTAGGTATATATAACCGCATCCGCCAATGCTTGAGTCCCTGATAAAGATAGGTCCGGATATACTGGTGAGGGTGGTTTTATAGCTGAAGTGTCGATAGAAATTCCTGTTTTTTCATCTATTGCCTGTACTATCATGCGTGTTGCAGTGGATTTACCGTCGGCGGAATATCCTGCGATATGCGGGGTTGCTATAAATGCTTTTGCCAGCAATTCGAGGTTTATATCGGGTTCATGTTCCCAGCAATCAAGTATGACTTCAGATATCAGCCTTGTATCGAGAGCGTGTAACAAAGCGTGGTTGTCTGTTACTTCTCCTCGCGAACTGTTGATGATAACAGGACGCTTGGCCAGAGAAGCTAAAAATTTTTCATCTGCCAGGTGCCAGGTCTTATCTGTTCCTGATAATATAAGGGGGGTATGAAAGGTAATAATGTCGCATTCCTTCGCTATTTCGAAAAGGGGAACAAATGCTTTTTCTCCTTCTTTGCGGGCACGGGGAGGATCGTTCAATAAAACTTTCATGCCCATTATGCGACAATATTTGGCGACAATACTTCCTACGTGTCCCACTCCTACTATTCCTATAGTCATATCTTGTAAGGAGCGGCCTGTATGCCGGGATAGAAGCAATAAAGAAGATAATATATATTGTCCTACCGAAGAAGCATTGCATCCCGGTGCATTTTGCCATGTAATGCCATGTTCTTGGCAATAGCCGGTATCTATGTGGTCATATCCGATAGTTGCCGTTCCTATGAATCGGCAACGACTGTTCCCGAGTAATTGTTTGTCGCAACGGGTACGGGTGCGGATAATAAGAATATCGGCGTCATGTACTTTATCGGCGGTTATTTCCTGTGGCGGATAATATGATATGCGTGCGTAAGGTTCTAAAATACCTTTGAGATATGGTATTTTGCTGTCGGCTATAATCTTTAATCGTTTCATGACCTTCAGGTTCTATCATTTTGTAAAGGCAAATGTACTTTATTTTATGTAAGGGGCGAGCTTCTATATAATTTTTGTAACAAAGATTGGGTATTTATAAAACTATTATTATGTTTGTAGAAACAAAAATAGATAGCAAATGGATTTTAGTGAAAAGTGTAACCGGATTTTCTGGAATGCTACTCAATTATATCATCAAACCGATAATGTAGATGCTGCTCTTGCCAATCCTTATGAAGAAAAGACGATTGAATATTATCTTTTTCTTAAAAACTGGATCGATGCGGTGCAATGGCATTTGGAAGATATTATCCGTCATCCGGAAATAGATCCGGTAGAAGCATTGAAGCTAAAACGCAGAATAGATAAATCGAATCAGGAAAGAACCGACCTGGTTGAACTGATCGATAGTTATTTCTGGGAAAAATATCATGACGTTAAACCTGCGGAGGATGCTACGATTAATACTGAAAGTCCGGCCTGGGCACTTGACCGTCTTTCTATCCTTGCATTGAAAATATATCATATGCAACAAGAAGCGGAACGAACAGATGCTTCTCCCGAACATATTATCGCATGTAAGGAAAAACTGCGTATTCTGCTCGAACAGAGGTTAGATCTTTCCATGGCTATTTCTCAATTATTGGCCGATATCGAAGCCGGACGTAAATATATGAAAGTATACAAGCAAATGAAGATGTATAATGATCCGTCCTTGAATCCGGTGTTATATGCCCGTAAATAAATAAGTTACTTTTAAGATGCTTTGATTTATAAGCCAGGAATATGCCATTTAATAAAGTTCTGATTATCCGGTTGTCGGCATTGGGTGATGTTGCAATGACAATACCGGTCGTATATTCGTTGTGCAGACAATATCCGGCCACGACATTTATATTGCTTACCCGGCCTGCTTTGACACGTCTTTTTATAGAACGCCCGGCCAATTTACAGCTTTTTGCCGCTGAGGTGAAAGGACGTCATGCCGGATTGCGTGGCTTGTATACCTTGTATAAAGACTTGCGGAGGCTTTCTGTGGATGCCGTGGCCGACTTACATGATGTGCTGCGGACAAAGGTTCTGGATCTGTTTTTTAAAATGTCCGGTGTGCCTGTGGCACGAATAAATAAAGGAAGGGCTGAAAAAAAGAAATTGACTTCCCGTCGTAAACCTGCTTTATTTCAATCTGAATCCTCTTTTGACCGATATTCCGATGTATTCAGAAAATTAGGCATGGAGTTTTCTTATACATTCCACTCTTTATTTTCCGGGGGAACCGGAGATGCGGCTTTGTTATATAATATAACTCCGCCTAAAAATGAAGGTGAGATATGGATGGGAGTCGCTCCGTTTGCAAAGCATAAAGGAAAAATATATCCGATAGACAAAATGGAAAAAGTTGTTGCACATTTTGCTGGTAAAGAAGGATATAAAGTATTCCTTTTTGGCGGAGGAAAGGAAGAACAGGATATTCTTGACCAATGGGGGAGAAAATATCCCGGTATTATTTCATTGGCCGGAAAACGTTATGGATTTGAACTCGAACTTACATTAATCAGTCTTTTGGATGTGATGATTTCGATGGATTCTGCCAATATGCATTTGGCTTCGTTGGTTGCGACACCAGTAATTTCGGTATGGGGAGCTACTCATGTATGTTGTGGCTTTTATGGTTGGAACCAGTCTCTGAATAATTGCATACAGACGGATTTATCCTGCAGACCTTGTTCTGTTTTCGGTAATAAACCTTGCTGGAGAAAAGATTATGCCTGTATGGAGAGTATTTTACCTGATGAGATTATAAATAAGATAGAACTCTTAATAAATAAAAAAAGAAATAGTGCTACGCAAGAATAGCAATTAAAAAGAATATTTTTGTGCGATAATTCAAAATGCTTTTTTCATGAAACTTATTCTGAATCCCGAATTTGAAAATTTGCGTTCTTTTGTGGAGAAATTGCCGGATCATTTTGACAATGAAGGGGAGGTTATATTCAAAGCCCGGAATGAGATCAGGAAATTTACAGTAAACGGTGTCACATTTACCGTAAAAGGTTATAAAGTACCTTTGTTGATAAATAGAATAGCATATACCTTTTTTCGTCCCAGTAAGGCTGAAAGGGCTTACAAATATGCCGGTTTCTTATTAAAGAAAGGGGTGGATACTCCTACACCGATAGCTTATATAGAAATAAGTTCCGGAGGTTTGTTCCATCGTAGTTATTTTATATCGGAATATGTTTCTTATCCTCGTTTGATGAGAGAGTTTACCGGCGATGATTTTCAGGGCCGGGAAAATATACTGAAAGCTTTTGCTGCATTTACTGCTCGTCTTCATGAACAGGGTATATTGCATCTCGATTTTTCTCCCGGGAATATTCTTTTTGAAGAAAAAGGCAATAATGTTTCTTTTTCTTTGGTAGATCTTAACCGGATGCGTTTCGGAACATTGAATGCGCAGCAATGTCTTATGAATTTTAACCGCATTTCACCTTCACCTGTGGTTGTGGAATATATTGTAAGGGAATATGCCCGTTTGAGAAAATGGGATGAGGATGCTTCGGTAGAGGCTGCATTGCGGGAACATAAGGAATTCTGGTATAAACTTGAAAAAAAGAATCAGGCCAAGAAGCGGTTTAGAAGTTTATAAGAGTCCTGTTCCTGTTTTACCAAAATATTTTCCTAAGTTTGTTGTTTCAAATACAAATCACGATCGATGGAAGATAATTTCGACATACGTAATCAGCGCATATCAGATAGTGAGAAAGAGTTTGAGAAAGCGTTACGGCCATTATCCTTCGATGATTTCAGCGGACAGGATAAGATCATAGCTAATCTCAAGGTTTTTGTCATGGCTGCCCGTATGAGAAAAGAGGCACTGGACCATATTTTGCTTCATGGCCCTCCTGGTTTGGGGAAAACCACATTATCCAATATTGTAGCCAATGAATTAGGTGTAGGTTTTAAGGTTACTTCCGGACCGGTACTTGACAAACCCGGGGATTTGGCAGGATTGCTGACTTCGCTTGAACCTAATGATGTGTTGTTTATCGATGAGATACATCGTTTGAGTCCAGTGGTAGAAGAATACCTATACTCGGCGATGGAAGATTACCGTATAGATATAATGATAGATAAAGGGCCGAGTGCGCGTTCTATACAAATAGAATTAAATCCGTTCACATTGGTGGGGGCTACTACACGCAGCGGGCTGCTGACTTCTCCGTTAAGGGCACGTTTCGGGATCAATTGCCATCTCGAATACTATGATCAGGAAGTGCTTACGCATATTATAGAACGTTCGGCTCATATTCTGCGCGTACCGTGTACGCGGGATGCTTCGGCTGAGATCGCACTGCGGAGCCGGGGCACTCCCCGTATCAGTAATGCTTTATTGAGAAGAGTAAGAGACTTTGCACAGGTTAAGGGAAACGGACGGATAGACCTTGAAATTGCCCGTTATTCTCTGGAAGCTCTCAATATAGACCAGTACGGTCTGGATGAAATAGATAATAAGATACTTACTACTATTATAGATAAATTTAAAGGAGGTCCTGTGGGGCTTACTACCATTGCGACCGCTTTAGGCGAAGACCCGGGTACACTGGAAGAGGTATATGAGCCTTATCTTATAAAAGAAGGGTTTATAAAGAGAACACCCCGGGGACGGGAAGTGACGGATTTGGCGTATCAGCACCTGAACCGTTCACGTGCAGCCGAGCAGGAATTGCTGTTTTAAAAGGTTGGAAAAATTATAGAGAATATGTCCGGAATGAAAAGCCTGGCCAAAGATACGGCCATTTATGGATTAAGTAGTATTTTAGGGCGGTTCCTGAACTGGTGTTTTGTTTTTTTGTACATTAACGTACTTAAAACGACGGCTGAATACGGGATTGTAACAAATTTATATGCCTATATGGCATTGCTGCTGATCCTACTAACGTATGGAATGGAAACGGGCTTTTTCCGTTTTGCCAATGACCGGGAAGAAAAAGATCCTTTGAAAGTATATACTACGGGTCTTATATCGTTGGCAACTTCGTCGACTTTGTTTTTTGTTGCTGTATGGGTTTTCCGTGCGCCGTTGGCGGGTATTCTCGGATATCCGGAGCATACAGATTATGTCTGGATGATGGCTTTGATCATTGCAATGGATGCGTTTTCGGCTTTGCCTTTTGCGTATCTCCGGTATCAGAAACGGCCGGTACGTTTTGCTGCGATAAAATTGTTGTCCATATTCCTCAATATTGTTTTTAATCTATTTTTTATTTTATTATGTCCCTGGCTTTACAAGATACATCCCGAATGGATTTCGTGGTTTTTTAATCCCGATTTTCTGGTAGGTTACATATTGGTCTCGAATGTAATAAGTTCCGGTGCTATATTGCTGGTGCTTGTTCCTGAAATATTCGGGATACATTATCGTTTCGACGCACGAGTGTTAAAAAGGATGCTGCGTTATTCGTTCCCTTTACTGATATTGGGGATAGCTGGTATTATGAATCAGACCTTTGATAAAATGTTTTATCCGGTACTTGCTTCAGGCCGTCCTGATGCCATGTCGGAATTAGGCATATATGGAGCTGTTTATAAAATTGCTATCGTGATGGTTATGTTTACCCAGGCTTTCCGGTTTGCGTATGAACCGTTTATTTTTTCTAAGAACCGGGAAAAAGGAGAAGGGAATAAGCAGGCTTATTCCGATGCGATGAAGTATTTTATTATATTCGGTTTACTTATATTTCTGGGAGTAATGTTCTATCTCGATATAGTGAAATATTTTATGCCTCCGGCTTATTATGTGGGTTTGGCTGTGGTCCCCATTGTCATGTTAGCGGATCTGTTTTTCGGTATATTTTTTAATTTGTCGTTATGGTATAAGCTTACTGACCGGACTCAGTGGGGGGCCTGGTTCTCCCTTTTCGGTTTTGTTATTACGGCTGTGATGAATATTGCTTTTGTACCCAGGTTCGGTTATATGGCTTGTGCATGGGCTGCATTTGTGTGTTATTTGTGTATGATGGTAGCTTCTTATTTTATAGGACAGCGGATATATCCGATACGGTATGATTTACGTTCGGCTTTTGTGTATACGTTATTAGCGCTCGTGCTGTACGCTGCCGGAATGTTGATTCCTATAGATAATATAGTTTTGCGTATATTGTTCCGGACTATATTACTGGCCGTATTTATCGTTTATATTATTCGAAAGGATATGCCTTTGCGGGAGATACCTGTAATTAAAAATTTTCTTAAATAACACTTTTCTTTCGATTTTTTGTTATATATAAAAACTATAATTTTTATACTATGATTTTTCAGAACGCCCGGAATCAGATCAATCGTTTCTTGACACACTATCTGGATACTACACAAGACAGGGAAGATCCCCAAACCACCGTACAGACTATACGTGACGGTATTGAATTTAAAGGAGCCAATATTCTGATCCTTATTTTTGCGGTGTTTATCGCTTCTTTGGGGCTGAATACCAACTCGGCGGCGGTAATCATCGGCGCCATGCTTATTTCTCCTCTTATGGGGCCTATCATGGGGATCGGTTTGGGAGTAGGTATTTATGACTTTGATTTAATAAAACGGTCGTTTCGAAATCTGGCTGTCGCGACTCTTTTCAGTGTGCTCACATCCACTATATATTTTCTTATTTCTCCTTTGAACGATGCCCGTTCGGAGCTATTGGCCCGTACATCGCCAACCATTTATGATGTGCTTATTGCCTTTTTCGGTGGTATGGCAGGAATTGTAGCGGCATCGACCAAGTTGAGGAATGGAACAGTTATTCCGGGAGTGGCTATTGCTACGGCTCTTATGCCTCCGTTATGTACCGCCGGATTCGGGTTGGCGATCGGTAACTTGTATTATTTTTTTGGAGCTCTTTATCTGTTTTTTATAAACTCTGTCTTTATTGCCTTTGCAACTACATTGGGAACCAAGATCATGAAATTTGCTCCTAAGGAGTTCCTCGACGAGAACCGGAAGAAACGTGTAAAACAGATCGTATATGTTATTATCGTTGTAACGATGGCTCCGAGTATATATCTTACTTATAATATGATTCGGCAAAATTTCTTTGAAACGGCAGCTAATACTTTTATTGCTAAAGAGCTGAATTATCCGAATACGCAAATTATTGATAAAAGTGTATCTATGGTAGATGGAAAGAGAGTTATCCGGGTGTCTATGATCGGAAAAGAGGTTCCTAAAGATTCTCTGCTGGTGGCTGAGACATTATTGAAAAAATACGGTTTACAAGGGACAGTTCTGGAAGTCAAACAGGGATATGGACAGAATGATATAGATATTTCTACTTTAAATAGTATGATGTTCAAGGATATATATCAGGATAGTCAAATAAAGATTGCTCAGCTGGATTCTAAGGTTGATTCACTTCGGAATATTATTGCTAATTATAAACAATTCGATTCTATTGCTGCAAAAATCGCTCCGGAAATAAGAGTGCTGTTTCCTATGGTGAACGATATCGCTATTTCTAAGGCTGTTTTTAGCCGGGTAGATTCTATCAGGTTGGATACTACGATGGTAGCTGTAGTAAAATATGCGCATCCGTTGTCTTCGGAACAATATAAGCGTTTTACGGAGTGGCTTGAAGCCAGGCTTGACGTAAAAAGTATACAGGTCATAACAGAAAACCGCAGATAATATTTTAATTATTTATAGGATGATGAAGATAAGTTATTACTTTTTGTTGGTTTGTTCTGCTTTGTTTTTCATAAGCTGCAAACAAAATTTCAAGGTACAGGAGCAACAGGACAAATCTGTTTTGATAGGAGGAGAAAGAGATGAGCACGGTTGCTTATCTTCTGCAGGTTATATATGGTCCGAAGTTTGTCAGGATTGTATCCGTCTTTTTGAAAAAGGAATCAATCTAAAATCGATTGATGGTAAGTCTTCTGCATATATTGTGCTGGCTCCTGATTCTTTAAGAGCGGAACTCTTCTTTTCAGATAAGGATAAACCCGAGATACTGGACAGGCGGTCTTTACCGAACGGAGGATTTGCATGGAATGTCGAAGATGATGATACATATAATGTACGCTTCCAGAATGGAAGTTGGACAATATCCAGGCGGGGAATAGAACTATATAAGTAGGAATATCTAATATTGAAATCACGGACTAAAGAATTATTTCATTCTCTTGTCGGTGATTATGTATAAGCTAAATATGAAGAAATTAATTGTCAAATATTTTGCTCCGTGCCATCATACAGGCTCCTATGATTCCAGCCCGGTCCTTTAGTTTTGAAGTCGTAACGACTGAATCTTTATTTACCAGATTAAGTGAATATTTACGTATGGCAGTTTTAATGGGTTGTGTGATGTAATCTTCTGTAAGAGAGAGAATTCCTCCTATAATGACTAACTCTGGATTGAATAAGTTGATAAGCCCGGCGATCTGTTTTCCCAGTTTTTGTCCTATTT
Source organism: Barnesiella propionica (assembly GCF_025567045.1). Classification (NCBI taxonomy): domain Bacteria; kingdom Pseudomonadati; phylum Bacteroidota; class Bacteroidia; order Bacteroidales; family Barnesiellaceae; genus Barnesiella; species Barnesiella propionica. Next base: position 186,034 of record NZ_JAOQJK010000005.1, read on the forward strand.
CTTCTACTATTTCGATACATAGAACATCTTCTTTGTTTACAGCGTCTACCAGGTCTTCAAGCGAAACAGGCTCTTTTGACTTTATCCGCTTGGAAAGGATAGAATTTTCGCCGTTTTCAATACGTTTGGTTAATATCCGGTGTAATGCGGAACCGGAAACCTCTGTTTCCAGACATCCTTTTTTCCCGCAGTGACAGATTATTTCATTGTCAAATGTGCTTATATGGCCGAATTCCCCCGAAAAACCGGACTTCCCTTTATATATTTTCCCGTCAATGATGATTCCGATTCCCAATCCCCAGCTGATGTTTACGAAAATAATATCCTTTTCTCCTTTCACACAACCTTTCATATATTCTCCGTAAGTCATACTGCGGGTATCATTGTCTATAGTTACCTTATATCCCAGCTTTTCCGCGAGAATTTCTGTCAGAGGTCTCTCTTCGAAATTGAATAGACTGAAACTGTAACCCGAGTCGGGATTTACCCTACCTGATATGTTTATATGAATGTCGAGAATATTTTCTTTGTTTATTTTAAGTTTGTTAATGAAACCAAGAATAAGTTGGCATAAATTGTTTAACCCAGTTATAGAATTTTCCGACGCGTATGGTATATCCATGTTCAATTCCATTACATCCCCTTTAAAATTTATAATACCGATATTGATGGTATTTCTTTTTATTTCTACTCCGATAAAATATCCGGATTCCGGATTCAACCCGTAAAGATTAGGATAACGTCCCCCTACAGTTTCCAGTTTGCCGTAATCATTAATGTAGCCGTCTTCGTACATCTCACCGATAAATTTGGTAATCGTAGGTACGCTTAAGTCCAGTTCTTTTGCAATATCTGTAATTGTAGAATTACCGTTATGAATATAATGTTGGATAATTCTTTTCTTGATCAGGGAATTTTTAGATCCTCTTTCTATTTCTTTTAACAATTGCTGGGTCATGTGGATTGAAGTTTTAATAAACATCGCAAATATAATAAATAATTATAAGAATCGAATTTCGGGAAGGTCTTATCTTGTACCGTTATTGTAAAAGGTAAACGGATTAATATGGATATTTATTTTTGTCTTGTCTTTTCAAGGTTGTATAATAAAATATTTTGTTATATGATGCTTTATTAATAAAAATATGTATATTTGTACGGTTTAATAATAAGAATTATTCTATTTGTTGGCAATTATATTGAATTTGTAAAATAGAAAATAATTCGGCGATGTAAGGATAAAAAACGGGATGAATTCTTTGTGTGAAAATAGAGGAACCTATGTCTATATATCATAAAATACAGGAATATGAAAGCTGATAATAGAAGAGATTTTTTTAAGAAAGCTGCATTGGCAGGAGTATCCGCATTAATGGCTCCATCGTTGTTAAATGCCGGGAACAGGCCGGTTCAAACTTTGCCGGGAGCTGATATTTCCGGTTCAGGGGAAAGCAGGCTGATTGTACCTAAAAATAACGGCCTGAAAATTACCGGGACTTTTCTGGATGAAATTTCTCACGACATACCGCATCAGAACTGGGGAGAAAAAGAATGGGATATGGATTTCCGGAATATGAAACGTATAGGTATAGATACCGTCATACTTATTCGTTCGGGTTATCGTAAATTTATTACTTATCCGTCGGAATATCTTTTAAAAAAAGGGTGTTATATGCCGTCTGTTGATTTGGTGGATATGTATCTTCGTCTGGCGGAAAAATATGGAATGAAATTTTATTTCGGTTTGTACGATTCCGGAAAATATTGGGATACCGGCGATCTTTCGTGGGAAATAGAAGATAATAAGTATGTGATCGATGAAGTATGGAAAAAATATGGTGATAAATATAAAAGTTTCGGAGGCTGGTATATCAGCGGGGAGATAAGCCGTCAGACAAAAGGGGCTATACAGGCTTTTCGTGCTATGGGAAAACAATGTAAAGACATATCGGACGGGCTTCCTACTTTTATATCTCCCTGGATAGACGGTAAAAAAGCTATTATGGGAACCGGAAAACTGACGAAAGCTGATGCGGTTTCGGTTCAGCAGCATGAAAAAGAGTGGAATGAAATATTCGACGGGATACATGATGTCGTGGACGCTTGTGCATTCCAGGACGGTCATATCGATTATGACGAGTTGGACGCTTTCTTTACTGTGAATAAAAAACTGGCAGATAAATACGGTATGCAGTGCTGGACGAACGCTGAATCTTTTGACCGGGATATGCCTATTCGTTTTTTACCTATAAAATTCGATAAACTCCGTATGAAACTTGAAGCTGCGAAACGCGCCGGATATGATAAAGCCATTACCTTTGAGTTTTCACATTTCATGAGTCCCCAATCGGCATATTTACAGGCGGGTCATCTATATGACCGATACAGGGAATATTTTAATATTAAATAAAGGCACGATATGAAATCTTCTGTAAATTTGGGTTACCTCATCTTTCTGTCTGTGGTAGCAGCTTTGGGTGGTTTTCTGTTTGGTTATGATACAGCTGTTATTTCCGGTACGATCGCTCAGGTGAGCAGCCTGTTCGAACTCGATGCTTTACAGAGCGGATGGTATGTAGGATGTGCCTTGATCGGTTCTATCATCGGGGTTCTTTTTTCCGGAGTTCTAAGTGATAATATCGGTCGTAAGCGAACGATGATATTTTCAGCTATATTATTTTCTGTATCGAGTATAGGCTGTGCTGTCAGTGCAGATTTTAATCAGCTGGTCATTTACCGGATCATTGGAGGGGTGGGTATTGGTATCGTTTCGATTATTTCACCATTATATATTTCGGAAATTTCCGTGGCTCAATACCGTGGCAGACTGGTTTCTCTTTATCAACTGGCGATTACTGTTGGATTTTTAGGCGCGTATCTTGTCAATTATTACCTGCTCGAATTTTCAAAAAACGGTATTATGTCGGGTATCGGATGGGTGGATAATATTTTTATTACCGAAGTGTGGCGTGGTATGCTCGGGATGGAAACATTACCGGCTCTATTATTTTTTGTTATTATATTCTTTATTCCGGAAAGTCCTCGCTGGCTTTTGTTGAAAGGAAATGAAAAGCGTGCCGGTAATATATTGGAGAAAATATATAAATCGTCGCAGGATGTTGATAAACAATTGAAAGAAACAAATTCCGTAATATCCGGTGAAACGAAATCGGAGTACTCATTGTTATTTAAGCCGGGAATATTTAAAGCTGTCGCTATAGGGGTTTGTATTGCAATTCTCGGTCAGTTCATGGGGGTTAATGCCGTATTGTATTACGGACCTTCAATTTTTGAAAGTACGGGTCTTTCGGGAGGCGATTCTTTGTTTTATCAGGTATTGGTGGGACTGGTCAATATGCTTACGACAGTACTTGCTTTGGTGATTATCGACAGGATAGGGCGTAAAAAGCTGGTATATTACGGTGTTTCCGGTATGATCGTATCATTATTGTTGATAGGGCTATATTTTATATACGGTAATATGCTCGGTATTCCCGCTTTGCTGCTGTTAATCTTTTTTCTGTTGTATATTTTTTGTTGTGCTGTTTCTATTTGTGCTGTGGTATGGGTGTTACTTTCCGAGATGTATCCTATGAAAGTCAGGGGAGTCGCCATGTCTATTGCAGGTTTTGCTTTGTGGATAGGTACGTATTTGATCGGGCAGCTTACCCCGTGGATGTTACAGCATCTTACCCCGGCCGGAACATTTTTCTTGTTCGCCCTGATGTGTGTGCCGTATATCCTGATTGTTTGGAAATATGTGCCTGAAACGACCGGAAAGTCATTGGAAGAAATAGAAAATTACTGGAAGAAATAATGTTGATTTAAGTTTCTAAATATGAATAACTATGGATTTTAATAAGTTGGCGGAACAATATAAGCAGGAACTACTGGAGAATGTTCTTCCTTTCTGGCTGCAACATTCGCAGGACCCTGAGTTCGGGGGATATTTTTCTTGTCTTGACAGAAGGGGAGAGGTATATGATACCGATAAATTTATATGGCTTCAGGCCCGGGAAGTGTGGATGTTTGCTATGCTCTGTAATAAAGTAGAAGCAAGGAAAGAATGGCTTGATTGTGCCGTTCAGGGTGGCGAATTTTTGAAGAAATGGGGACATGATGGTAATTATAATTGGTATTTTTCGCTTGACAGAGAAGGAAATCCTTTGGTTGAGCCATATAATATATTTTCTTATACTTTTGCAACGATGGCTTTCGGACAATTGAGCCTGGCCACTGGTAATGAGGAATATGCTTCAATAGCCCGGAGAACATTTGATATCATTTTGTCTAAAGTTGATAACCCAAAGGGGAAGTGGAATAAATTGCATCCGGGTACACGTGAATTAAAGAATTTCGCTTTACCTATGATTCTATGTAATCTTGCTCTGGAAATAGAACACCTTCTGGATGAAAAATATTTACAGCAGACGATGGATAATTGCATACATGAGGTCATGGATGTGTTTTACAGACCCGAATTAGGAGGCATTATTCTGGAAAATGTAACCGCAGACGGGCTGCTTTCCGATTCTTTTGAGGGACGGGTAGTAAATCCCGGGCATTCTATCGAAGCTATGTGGTTTATTATGGATCTGGGAAATCGTTTGCAACGTCCGGAACTTATTGAGAAAGCAAAAAATATAACGCTCACCATGCTTGATTATGGTTGGGATAAAAGACATGGAGGTATTTTTTATTTTATGGACCGGTTGGGACATCCGGTACAACAACTGGAATGGGACCAAAAGCTGTGGTGGGTTCATATTGAATCTCTTATTTCGTTATTGAAAGGTTATCGGTTTACCCGGGATAAAAGATGTCTGGACTGGTTTGAAAAAATACATGATTATGTTTGGAACCATTTTAAGGATCCTGAATATCCTGAATGGTATGGATATCTGAACCGGCAAGGAGAAGTACTGCTCCCTTTGAAAGGAGGAAAATGGAAAGGATGTTTCCATGTGCCCAGAGGATTATTCCAGTGCTGGAAAACGTTAGAAATATTGGGAAATATGAATAAAACAGATTAAAACCTTTTATTTGGTTTTTAGGTTGATAATTTATTTATATTGACTCCCGGTAATAATCTTTTGTTACCGGGAGTGCTCTTTTACAGAGATATGATAAAAAAAGCAACCCTGAGGCTGCTCTATGTAGTTTGTAACTGTCGTATTTCAATCCATGTAAAAATACGATTAGTATTCCTCTTCATTGAAGAGTTGTTCAATATTTGTTTATCAATCAGTTATCATTAATACAATAACATTTAGCCAAACAAACCACGCTATCTGAGGGCAAAGATAATGATTTCTGGACAAACAAATACTATGAATTTTGCAATAATTCCATTTCTATTGTTCTTATTCCTCCTTCCAAAGGGGTTTTATAACTTTCCTCTTCATAAATAGCTGATGATAAATATAGTAGAGCAGAACGTGTTAGTCTTAATAACCGCAATGTTTTATCGTAGAAAGCATCTTGTTCGATTTCATAAGTTTCGGGAGCTTCGTCCCAACACATATTTTTAACTTCTACAACTTTGAAAGATTTATGCTCGATGTAATTTCGGATAGTAGCAATCTCTTTTGCTTCCGGCTCAATTGGCGAACCGCTTTTTTCATCCAAATCCTTGCTTAGCCAAAAAAGCCCACGCAAAGCTAAATTATGCTTGTTGAAAATTTCTGTCCTTATCGGATTCTTAACATTACCGCTTTTGTGCCAGATGTTTCGAAAAGAGACCTTATTCTTATCAATACCTAATTTCAAATAAATATTGAGTAGATATGCGATTTTGTCAAAGATGGAATAACATAAACGAAATGCTATTTTTACTTTCTCGATATTTATTGAATATAACGGCATGTCAAAAACGCTGTAAAGCGTAACTTCTCGATCTGAGAAATGCTTTCTGTCATTATAGGCTCCATCATAAAAAAAGAACCTTGCTGTAACAAACTCCTGCTTAATCTGATTGAATATAGATTGATATATCGGCTTATCTTCTCTTTTAAGTGTCATTGCTGGCGTGTGTAAAATATCACGGGCAACTATATTTTGTCGAATAACATCATTTAGCGGATTCAAGAACAAAACATTGTCAATGCACCAAAGACGATAATCTTTGTCTTCCTCAGTACAATCTGCTAAAATATCAGGATACACTTTATAATCGTCCAATAATTCAGATGGGTAGCTACTTGCTATATGATTGGCTAATTCGTGAAATCCATAACCAACTTCGGGATACACATCTTTCTTTTCAGACGCCTCCAATAGATATTTACGAGCGTATTGTAAAAAGATGAATTGATGGGTTCCGTCGAACAATTCCCTTGCATAACGATATAAACCGTATCCTTTATTCCCTAATGCCATGCCGAAATCAGAATTAATGTTTAAAGCCCAATTAAAGTAGTATTGAGCTTCTGCGTATCTCCCAATATGGCTAAAAGCACATCCAAGGTTGGTCAATACTTGGCAAGCATCCATTGCCTTCACGTCGTCTATAAAATGCAATGCAACTCTCAAATGATAAATCTCTTTTTCGTATTCCGTAGAAGATAGTTCGGCATTCTCTGGTGAATCATATTTTAATGACAACACATAACTCCATCCATTCGCAACGAAATAATGAAATCTACATTTTTCACTTTTATTAAATTGGCTAATATCAACTTTCGTTGACAAGTCCAAACCTTCTTTGAGTTTAGATAGATTTCTTTCCTCCCTTGAAGTTTCGAATATCATAGCCAATTTATTTAAGATTTCCAATGGTGTATGTGTGTTTATATTGCACATAATAAAAACGTAGTTAAAACAGATATAAGTTTAATACAAACACCCAAACATCCAAAGCGGAATTCTATTACCGTTGCCAGTTTCAATATCATCAATAGCAAGATAACTATTCGGAAGATTTGCAATCTGATCGAATGTTTTGCGACTTCCACCAACCTCAAACAAATACTTGCCATCGGCCATAAAATCGCCCTGCTTGGGCATTGTCAGAGTCGTAATTGCTCCAACCTGATTAGCAAAAAATGTTTCACGCATCGTCCCTTCCGAGACTTTGCCAGAAAGGGCGTACATCAGATTGGCATTATTAAGATATATCTTTTTCGGTCCGGTCAAGTGCTTGTAGTCTTTGATTTTATTAGTAAGTAACCACAGCAACCCAGCGCGATCTAACAGATACAACATTTTAAGTGTCTGGTCACGCGTTGACTCCAATTGTGACGAGAGTTTATTGATGTTCGGTTCTAAGGGAACATTCTCGGCAATAACCATCAAGAGTTTCTTGATTTTCTGTGCGGTCGTGTAAGTAATATCTTCAACGGCAGGAATATCGCTATCGATAACAAGTCGTGCAACCTCTCCAACTCGCATCAAGTAATCCTCCCCTGCCTCTTTATAGTAGGGATAATATCCTATCTGAAGATATCGGTCAAAATGTTTCAGCACTTTTATTTCAGAAGTAACATCCAGCGCATATTTTGTATGGTTTACAAGCAATTTTTCCAATTCGATGGATGGAATCGTTGCAATGCCCTCATATTCGAGATATTCTCGGAACGATAACCCAGTAAGAGTGTAAAGCGATTGTCTGCGGGACAAATCCGCCACCGAATTTTCGATAGCAAGCATAGCAGATCCGGTATAGACAATATTCAAGTCAGGATAACTGTCATAGAAGTATTTGAGCAATGCCGTCCAATTCTTATACTTGTGTACTTCATCGAAATAAATATGCATCACACCATGCGTATAGAGGAATTCAACTAACTCCTCCAATCTATGATTCTCAAACCACAAATTGTCAAGCGAAACATATAATACATCGTCTATGTTGTCAAATGTTTCCTTGATATGTTGCATTAGCATGGTGGTCTTACCGACACCACGCGCTCCTTTTATTCCCACCAGTCGAACATCCCAGTTAATCCGGTCATACAAATATCGTTTGAAACGCAAATCGGTCGTAGCGAGTTTTCGATGATAGGCATTTAATAAAGGCTGAATATCCGCATAATCCATAATGAAATCAATTTTATAGGTTTTGAGTGCAAATATAGCAAAACACTTTCAGAAAAGCGAATTTTTCATCAATATTCACCTTTTCAAAAGTGCTATGTATCATGATATCTTTTTGCATATATCTATAAATGACTAAAAATTATTTCCGGCAACTTTTCCTCTACGGCTTATAAATCTGAAAATTGAATATGACAATGAAATATTTAGCTTTAATTCTTAGCGTCATTCTTTCAATCGTCCGATAGCTTTCCGGATACCATAGGCTACCGATGTCATATTGTTTCTTGCAGCGGACAAGGCAGACGAGAGGCTTGAGGCGGAAACGAACCTTGTATCGTCCTTGGATCGCAAGAACCGGCCACGGTTCAAGACGGATTGCCAATGAGATTGAATAAATGTGTTTTCGAGGAGCGCATCAAACAAAATTGCCACATACCGGACTGTGTTCACACGGAGGCAGAAGCCCTCCTTGCAGGCAAACAGGGCTTCCATATCTTCGACGCACACTGGAATATTAAACAGATGGTAAGTATTGGCACAAGATACAATACCAGCCATCTGTTCACGGGTGAAGTTGCAGCCAAAAGAAAGAGGAGGATTGCTTATCGGCTCATCAGCACGATGCTCGACGGTTTTAGATGGCGATTCGGACGTGTCGTACATCCGTTTCAGCTCCATGCACTCCTCGAAAGAGAATGATTCTGCGGTAAAAAGAGGTTTGATAAGGTGGGCATAGCCGGTTAGCAGCCCCTTGACGATATGAATGTTCATTTCATGGCAGTTCCGGCAGACTGCATGATTGCAATCAATGTACCGGTGTCTGTTTATGAAGTCATCCACGTAGCGATCATACCGCTTGCCATCTACTATGACATCTTGAAGATAAAGTTCTCTCGCTTCAGAGAGTAAGATAAAAAATTCTTCTACTACATCCTGTTCCGTAGCAAAATGATGCAAGTGTAGGCTTTCTCCAAAAAGAGAGAGAGCCATTATTCAATCTTTTCATTATAAATTTATTTTTATGGATTTATATTTTAATTACAAAGGGCTTTACTAAAGCTATTTAAGAAATCACTGCAGAGCATTGTTTCTATTGGTAATCTTCATTAAGGCTCACTATTTTTCGCTGCTTTATTTACGATTAGAATACTCACCTCGTAAAGTATCCACATCGGCAGGGCTACGAGCGACAACGTGAAGACATCCGAAGTCGGGGTAATGATTGCCGCCACGACAAGAATTATCACAACCGCATGTTTCCGGTAACGACGCATGAAACCGTCCGAAAGGAATCCCAACTTGGCAAAGAGCCACGAAAGCATGGGGATTTCAAAAACGAGCCCCATCGCAAGGCACATCATCACCAGCGTTGATATATACGAATCGAGGGTAATGAGATTATCCACCTCACCACTGACCTGATATGTTCCCAAAAAGCGGAATGTCAGCGGAAAGATCAGAAAGTAGCTGATCAATACCCCCAAACCGAACATCACGTAGCCGCCCCCGACCACCCGCGTGACATACCGCCGTTCGTTTTCATAAAGTGCAGGCGATACGAATCGGAACAACTGGTAAAGGATATACGGCGAAGCGCACAACACTCCGGCACATAGTGCAGTCTTCATGTGAATAATGAACTGCTGTGCCAGTCCCGTGTTGATGAGCCGGACGGAGAAAGATTCGGACAAGCCTCCGCTCCATGCCGCGATCCGGTTGAAAAGGCGGTAGGTAATGAAGCCGTCGCTCTTGGGGGCGAGTACGACCGAAAAGAGTTGTTCCTTGAAAAAGAACGCCACCATGCCGAACCCGACGGTTACGAGGGCAATCTTTACAATCGCTGCCCGCAACACGTCGAGATGGTCCCAAAAGGATTGTCTGTTCTCCGTCGCCATCATCGGTTATTTCTTTTTTTCAGGTTCCGTTTCTATCTCCTGCTTCATCTCGTTCATCCCTTCCTTGAATGAACGTACTCCTTTGCCAATGCCTTTCATCAGTTCGGGAATCTTTTTGCCGCCGAAAAACAGCAATACCACGAGTGCGATCAGCAGCACTTCCTGCATGCCGATACCGCCGATAAACAAGGGTGTCATCATTATTGATTTTAATTTTGGTTATTGTACATTATCGAACGTAAACTCCAAACGGCTGTCCATCTCATCAAAAATCCCCAAATCAGAGGTTACTTTTCCTATCAGGATAATGCGCATGGTAAGTTGTCCCATATTTGGGTCATCAGCTTTCGCGTAAAAGATGGCTATCGTGTTATTGGAAGGACAATAGGTGATGTCGCCGTTCTCGAACCGGAGCTGTCCTTCTTCGGTATGGGTGGGGCGTTGTGGCATGGAACCGTAATATTCGCGGCCGCCGTAACGTCCTAAAGTTGCAGTCAGCGGAAACATACCCCTGATTTCATTCGCCAGCGGTGTGTCAAGCCATTCTCCGGTAAAAGTATGTCCGCCGGCAGTAATACGAATCGACTTGCCTTGCGGTTCTTCACGCCCGATACCGATTCGTTCGAGCCAGCTCTGCACCCGCGATTCTGCGGAAGGTACATCCGTAGCCTCGATTGCGATTCCGTCAGGGACATTCGCACCGGATGCGGAAGTCTGCACGGAACGATAGCTGCTGCCGGCTCCATATCCGTCATGGGTACAGAATGGCACGACGGTCTTGCCCGAAAAATCATAGGCCGAAAGGAATGAAAGTACCGCCTGCGGAACATCGGTTGCCCACACGGGATAACCGATGAAAACCACATCGTATTGATCCATGTTTTCAATGCTGTTTTTAAGTGACGGAAGTGTTCCTGCCGCCTGCTCCGCGTGATTCTGATCACGGACATCATCGAACTCCGTCGGATACGGGGCGGTCGTTTCTATCAGATGCAAATCTCCACCGACAGCCGTTTGGATATATCGGGCCACCACCTCGGTTGTACCCCGGCGGGTTCCTTTATCGATGATAATGCTTGCTCCGGTCGAGGCATCCACGTCAGAGGCATAATTCGTGTTCCCCCAACGGCTGAACCAAGCAATCAGAATTTTTCCATTCCCGGGTTTAACCGTTCCCGAGCCGTCATCGTTGTCTTCATTGTCCCCCGGATTGTCAGGAGTATCCGGAGTTTCAGCCTGTGGCTCATCATTCCCTTCGCTGCATCCGGCAAAAGTCATTACCGGAACAAGCAGCAATAAACATATGAATAATCGTTTCATCTTTCTTTTCGTTTAATTGATTTCATTCAACCAGTCTGCAATCATCGAGTGGCATCCGGATGTTTGGGATGAACGTATCCACAGGCTCGGAGTAAGGAAATTTCCTTCCGGGATAAGTCGTTTGGCATCCGACTCAACCCCACTGATTCCACTGCTTGCGCTCGATACTATCAGGCCAATGCTTTTCCCTTTCATTTCACTGCCGTGTTGGAACAGGTATGTTTGCAGTGGGGCTGCCATATTGCTCCACCATAACGGTGCTCCTATGATAATTCTGTCATAATCAGCCATATTCACATCTACGGATTTGATAGCCGGATAAGAACTCTCATCATTCGGATTGTTCCGGATAGCCTGAATCAGCGCGCTGCCGATAGCGTAATTGTTTGCGGCATAGTCGAGCCCTTCTTCAGCAGGTTCTATTCTTACCGCATCCGCCTCTATTTGTGTTTGCAAATCGGTCACGATAGTATGTACATTATTCGTGAAACTGTAATACACAATCAGCGTCTTGCCCGTAGGGTCGGGGTTGGGATTGTCGGGGTTGTCCGGATTTTCCGGTTCATTGCCATCATCCGGATTTTCCGGCGTATCCGGGATTTCGGTTTCCGGGCCATCAGGTCCGTTGTCATCGGGAGAGCAGGCGCTCAATCCCACCGCTACAAAAGCGGCAAATAGTAGATACAGAAACTTTTTCATAATGCTTCTCGTTGTTAGAAATTAAATTATTTGTTATTATTCGATAATACCTATTTGTTTGAGCCATTTTTCAACGTCTTCCCGAGAGTTTTCAGCCCGGTTTCCATACACGGCCAAACTGCCGAGTAATGTCGAGTTGGGGCATACCGAACGGATATCGGACACGCTTTGAGCCGTGCCACTGCCACCATGCGTACAGAAGGGTGCTATGTACTTTCCCGACAGATCGTAACCTGCCAGAAAGCTCTTCATGGCCGGGGTAAGATGCCCGCCCCAGATGGGGGTTCCGACAATCAGCGTGTCGTACTCGTCCATGTTCTCCACCTTTGTTTTCAATTCCGGGCGATAATCGCTCTCCAACTCTCCGGGGGCAATTTGTATTACCTCCTCGTAAGAATCGGGATAAGGAATAACTGTCTCCACTTCCACTATATCGCAACCGACAAGATCGTGTATGTGGTTGGCAACCATTCGGGTATTTCCACCCCATGAGAAATAGACAATGAGAATTTTTCCGGCATCTTCTGAAATCGTATCTCCCGATCCTACCGTTGCCGATTCTTCACTGCTGCAAGAAACAAGGCTGAATAGCAGCATAACTATCATTGTCAATAATCCTTTTACGTTCATATTCATTATGTTTTTAATTTTTCTACAATACAAAAGTATGGAAGCCGGAGAAGATAACCTTTGTTGCCCAGCTCAATTAAGTTTGTTATCAGGCTCAAATGGAAATTCTTTCCAGACGATGTCTCTTTCTACCCGTGGCTTCAACAGGTCGAACACGTCCATTCCGCACTTTCCAGCAAAGTCGAACAAATTGGCCGCGTATCGTTTGTCCATATTTATTAAGGTATAAGCAACTTCTATCGTTTTTAACTGCAATAGTGCTTCCGGCAAAAGTTGCTTCCGGTGAAGGTAAGGGACTAATGACTGGAAGAAACTCTCTATCCCGGGACACGCCGACAAGAGATGCAGAGCCGGAAGAGCTTCCATTGTATGTTTCCGAAACGAGCTGTCCAGTGTTTGGTAAAACTCGCAAAGGAAATGTCTTGGAAACGAAAAGTACAACATCCTACATGGGGCATCCACCTCCGGTTCTGCATAAAGATGCGAGTAACTGTCCCTTCCGATAAAGGCACAATCTCCCCGGACGATACTCAATGCTTCACCGCACTGGTTCCGCAAATGCAACTGCCCGCTATACAAATAAACCAGCGTGTATCGGGGAAAAAGGTGGTAGGCATGGGAAGCCGCATGAATTGACCAAAAAGAATAAATATCCTGTTCTTCGTTCATGTTCTTTATTATATTGCCGACAATCCGACAAGTGTCGCCGGATTGTCGCGTACCATGTAATTGACTTGTTGCTGCGACAACCCGTTTTCGAGCAACGCCCGGATACAGCGACGCATACCTTCAACTGGATGGGGCATTCCCACTTGCCCGAGGTCTGTCGTTATGATGCTGTGTTCCGGGGCTATACGGACGAACCCCGCAAACTCCTTGTCGCTCATCCGTTCAAAGTCTGGTAATCCCGTACCCGGGCCCCATAAGTTGGTTATATAACTGTACTCAATCCATGCCCCGGAATCAATACATCGTTTTATTTGGTCGTAGGTCATTTTCCAGATGCCGGAATTGGCATGAGTTACAACGAATTTCTTTACACCGACTTCACGGGCTTTACGGGCCAGCGTGATACTTTCTTCGGAGGAAGAGTGCCCGGTAGCGAAAATGATGTTTGCTTCAGCACATATTTCCATTACCCGCACGACTTCCGGCAGGACATGCCCATTGTCATCCAACACGGGAATACCCTCTTTTTTCCCATGATACCGGATATTCTGGTAAACAGCATCCTGTGTAGGCATCCAGATGCAACGGCAAAGGTTGCCTGTTGTATTCACAGCCTTTTCCGCAGCGAACGTGTTCACTTTTTCTCCATGTACCCGATTCATGCAAAGGCTTCCGAACACCTCGAAATCCGGCAATACCTGACGAATTAAATATGCCCTGTCATGACTACTGAAATCATTAGATTTGAACAACATGGATTTATATCCGGCATCATGAGCGGCACGGGCAAATTCCAGTTCATTTCCCAAGCGGGCTTTGGAGTCCGGGGCAGCGTGCAGATGAATATCGCTGACACCGCGCAGCAATTCATCTGTTCCCGAAAAATTAAAATCTTCACTATCAGTAAACGTCGGTATCCCGGCTTTCGACGGTAACATGCCGGAAAGGAGCATGGCTCCTCCTGCAATCATGGAATTACGAATAAAATCCCGGCGTGACAGACCTTGTTTATCTTTCATCGTTTTCTTCTTGATTCAGTTCGACAATACCGATTTTTTGTAACCATGCGATAACACGGTCGTATGCGGTGTCGTATGTTCCTCTGCGAATCTGTATGCCCTCCAAAACGGTAGATTGCGGGCAAAGGGAACGAATGAGCCGATAGCTCGCCTCGGCAGAACTGGTTCCACTGGTGCAGAATGGCACAACGGTTTTTCCGGCAAGGTCGTGTGTTGTCAGGAAAGAACGGATAGGAGGGGCCGCCGTTTCCACCCAAATCGGATAACCTATGAATATGACATCGTATAAATCGATGTCCTCTATCCGGGTTGTGAGAGGCGGACAATATTCGGTCGCTACTTCTTCCCTGATCTGTGCCAGCAAAGTGTCATAGTCATCGGTGTAAGTATCTACGGTTTCGATCTCCACAAGGTCGCTCTTTACCGTATCATGAATATAACCGGCAATCGTCCGTGTGTTGCCCGTGTGGGAAAAATAGACAATCAGAATTTTTCTGTTTCCCGAAGGCTCCGTGGGTTCTTCCGGTTTTTCGACCGGAAGAGTGTCCGGTGAATCCGTTTGGGGATCATTGGCTGAACAGCCTGTTACGGCTAACATAAGCCATGCTAAAAGCAATAAAATCTTCTTTTCCATATCAGTTCCTATTTAGTTATTCAACTGACACAAAGGTAAAAGCAAAGCCCCGCAACCTATTTGCTGCGAGGCTCAATTTGCTTTGTTCTGGAGTCCGGTTCTTATTTTTCTTTCAGGACTTTTTTGAAGAACGTATCTATTTTATCGAAAGGAATCACATCAAGGTTGTCGTACAAATCGACATGGTTAGCTCCCGGAATAATCAGCAGTTCCTTGTTATCGCCCGTCAGCCGCTTATAGGCATCCTCGCTGAAATAGCGAGAGTGAGCTTCGGCGCCGTGTATCATCAGCACGGCACTACGGATCTCGCCGATATAGGTAAGTAGAGGCATATTGATGAATGATAACACGCTGGTCTTCGTAATTCCCTCATTGGAGTTCGGGGAACGACGGTGGTAGCCTCGCTCCGTTTTGTAATAGTCGTGGTACTCCTTGACGAATTGCGGAGTATCGTCCGTTACGGGATCGAGTACACCGCCATCACGTGCATAGCTGTCATCTCGATAATCTTCGGTACGTTGGGCATTGAGCTGCTCGCGTAACTTGTAGCGGTCGTCTGCCGACATGGCATCGAAATAACCGTTGGCATTCACACGGCTCATATCGTACATGGTAGAGGTAACGGTTGCCTTGATACGTGGGTCGTTGGCCGCTGCATTAAGGGCGAACCCGCCCCAGCCGCAGATGCCGAGAATACCGATACGCTCCGAATCGACATCCTTGCGGGTGGTCAGGTAATCGACTGCCGCGCTGAAATCCTCCGTGCTGATTTCCGGCGAGGTCAGATAGCGGGGCGTACCCCCGCTCTCTCCATAAAACGAGGGATCGAAAGCGATGGTCAGGAATCCCCGCTCGGCAAGCGTCTGGGCGTAACGTCCCGACACCTGCTCCTTGACCGCTCCATAAGGACCGCTCACGGCGATACCGGGCAAAGTTCCTTGCGCATTTTTCGGCTTATACAAGTCTGCGGCAAGCGTGATGCCATAGCGATTGTGGAAGATAATTTTCGTGTGTTCCACTTTCTCACTCTGCGGAAATGTCTTGTCCCATTCCTGTGTCAAATTCAATGTATCCATATCTGTTGATTTTATCTCCTTTTCCTTGTTATTACCGACACTGCAACTCGTAAAAGCCAGCAACGTCATGATAGCAAATGCTTGTATCTTCATAATCTTCTCGGATTTATATTATTTCATCTTGTAGCGCAGCCAGACTATATCCGTCGGCCACTGCTCCACGCTTTCCAGTTTCAGGTGGAACGGGTTGCATCCCGTGTCGGCTATACCATCGAAAACGGCAATCTGCCCCTTGCGTCCGTCAATGCCGGGGGCTACCATGATACTGACTTCATCAATCAGTCCGGCCTCTAAAAATCCGCCGCAGATATGCCCGCCCCCGACTATTGCAAGGCGTTTAACCCCGAAATGCTCGGACAGGGCTTCCATAGCTTTGGGCAAGTCGATTCGTCCTTTCCCGGCCGCAATCCAAGAAATGCCTTGCTGCCGGAGTGTTTCCAGATACGCTTCGGGTACTTCCTCGCTGACGATGCAGAGCAACGGATGCCCGTCTGCTTCATCCGCCTGCCAGCGCAGTTTCCCATGTGTATCTACTACAATGGTGTATTCGTCCGATTTTCTGGCGACATAAATGGAAGTCCTGCCTATCGGGGTTCCCTCCATTCGGGAAGATTCCTCTTTGACAGCCGTACATTCCAAAGCGGTAGTCACCCGCCCGGAAAGTTTCGAGCAAGAACCGAGTTTCTCTAATGCGATATAGTATTCATCCGTACTCAGTTTTCCGACCATCGGGCAGTCAATGCGGCCATCGACGGATGTCATCATATGACTGATAATATAAGGTTTCATATCTTTATAATTTTATAATAATCCGGAACAAAGGTAGCTCCGTTTATCCGGCCCGTCATTAGATGGATTACGGATTGAGCTACCATTTTTACCGATTTTAGCGTCCTACCTGTTTTTGCTGTTCGGCGTTGTAACGATCTCCCACAACCGGAATGGCAGCAACCGTATCTTCCAGTTCTCTCCATTCTTCAGGGGAGAGGGAAAATTCAAGTGTGCGCAGATTCTCTTCTAAATGCGCCAGTTTCGTCGTTCCGGGAATCGGCACGATCCACGGTGCTTTCTGCAACAGCCAGCCGAGGGCTACCTGAGCCGAGGTCATGCCCCGTGTACGGCCGAAGGCTTGCAGCGCGTTCACGATGCGCGTGTTGGCCCGCATCGCTTCCGGCTGGAAGCGCGGAAGAGTTTGACGATTGTCATTGTTCGGGTCGAAGACCGTGTATTCGTTGATGCAGCCGCCCAGAAATCCACGGTTAATCGGGCTGTACGGAACGAAACCGATACCCAGTTCCCGGCAGGCATCGAGTACACCGTTTTCCTCCACAAGCCGGTGCATAAGATGGTGTTCGCTTTGGATAGCAGTCAGCGGGCAGATAGCGTGTGCCTTACGGATGGTTTCGGCACTCACCTCGCACATCCCCCAATGCTGTACTTTGCCCTCTTTCATCAGGTCGGCAATGGTCGCTGCCACCTCTTCTGCCGGAGTGTTCGGATCGGCACGATGCTGGTAAAACATCGGCAAGGATTCGAGCCGCAGGCGTCGGAGCGATTCCTCGCAATAACGGCGAATGGTTGCCGGTTGGCTGTCCTGACGTCCCGTTCCCTTACCGTCGATGACTTCATGCCCGAATTTAGTCGTTACGCTGATCCGGCCCTTGAACTCGGACAACGCTTCACCGGCCAAATTTTCATTAGTCAGCGGGCCGTAGATGATTGCCGTGTCGAAGAGCGTCACGCCTCGATCTACCGCCTCGTGCAACAGCCGGATACATTGCTTCTTGTCCGGATGCTGGCTGCGGTTATAGGTCATACCCATCACGCCGAAACCGAGAGCAGACACCTCGAAGGCCGCCTTCCCCGTTCCCAATACGCGATGTCCTTTAATACGGGCGACGCCTGTATCATTGTTTCGTGATGTTTCCGGTTGTTTCGGCTCGGCAGCAAAAACCTTGTCGAGTCCGGCAGGCATAGCCAATGCTGCTCCCGCCAGTGCCGCCGTTTTAAGAAATCCACGGCGGCTGATGTTCATTTTATTATCTTCTTTCATGGTTTTACGTTTTTGTGATTAGTGAATAGAAAAGGCACCGTCCACCAAAAGGGCATGGCCATCCACGAAACTTGCCTGCTCGGAGCAGAGCCACAGGACGGCATTTGCTATCTCTTCGGGGTTACCAAGACGCCCGGCAGGAATATCACGTACCAACTCTTTCTCCAAATCCGGATTGCGCCGCATCAGTTCCTCTGCCATCGGCGTTCTGATGACGCCCGGACAGATGGCGTTAATGCGGATGCCCTTTGCGGCATAATCGATAGCCGCGGTACGTGTCAGACCGATTACGGCATGTTTGCAGGCGATATAGGCTGCCTGTCCGGGAAATCCCGTCACACCACCCTGCGACGAGGTATTGACAATCGCTCCACCGCCCTGTTTCAACATCTGGAGAATCTCGTAGCGCATGCAGTTCCATACGCCTTTCAGATCGACAGCCACCGTGCGGTCGAACTCCTCGTCGGTAATCTCCGCCATCGGACGTTGCGGGGTTTGGATGCCCGCGTTGTTGTGTGCCGCATCGAGTCGGCCATAGGTCATAACGATCCAGTCTATCATCGTCTTTACGGCTTGCGTGTCCGATACGTCGCAACGATACGAAACAGCCTTATAACCTTCCGAGTTTAATTTTTCGGCCTGCTCTTTCGGTTCGTTGATATCTACCAGAATAACCGTTGCACCGGCTTTTGCGAATCCTTCTGCACAAGCAAGACCGATTCCGGCTGCCGCACCAGTTACCATTGCTACTTTTCCATTCATTGTTTTTGTTTCCATATTATTTATTTTTGAGATGAATAATTCTTCTGTTGATAATCCAGTGCCGGTTTCCGATCACCCAACAGAGGCTCGTACTTGAAATCTGTACCTCTGTCTTGTTGCATTTCTTGTTTGGCAGCAGCAATGAGTTCAGGATTCAGGAAGAGGTCGCATACGGTAGTCGCTATGATTTCCGAAGCGACCAGTGCGCTCTGCACACCTAAAGAAGAACCGCTGGCCGCTACCGCTTGCCATGAATGTGCTGCCGTTCCCGGAATCCAACCCATCGTGAATACGCCTACCGTCGGTACTACCCAACTGATGTCACCCACGTCGGTCGAAGCGTTCACCTCCTTTGCCGGATAGGGTGGAAAAACAATGGTGGGATCGAGTGGCCCCGGATGTTCTAATGTCGAGGCAATCCCTTCGGCAAATTCCATTTGGCTCTTGTTCCAAAGAGGTAAGGATAGCGAGTTGAAATTCGTTGCCGCCACGTCTATCAACGTGTGGTTGACAAGCAACGGATAGCAGCCCGACGTAAGTTCATATTCGGCGGTGGTTTCCGTGGCGGTAGCCGCACCACGTGATATTTCCACAATTCGCCTCCATACCTCACGTGCCACTTGCGGATTGGCATGACGCACGGTCAGGTCGATCTCCGCGAAATCAGGAACCACGTTGGAAGCCCGTCCACCGTTACTGATTATATAATGTATGCGTGTCTTGTCGGGAACATGCTCGCGCAGATATTCCACGGCTGTAGCCATTACCATCGCCCCGTCCAATGCCGACCGTCCGCGGTCGGGAGCGGCTGCGGCATGGGCCGATACGCCCCGGAAACGGAATTTGGTGCTGACACTTGCCATGTGGGGCGAGGAATAATAACCGTTGTAGTCAGTCGGATGCCAGTGCATTACGGCGTCCACGCCATTAAACAGCCCATCGCGTACCATATAAACTTTCCCGAAACCGCCTTCTTCAGCGGGACAACCATACAAACGGATTTCCCCGTGAACACCGTTTTCCTCCATCCATTGCCGGAGAGCGACTGCCGCGGCCACGGCTCCCGAACCTATCAAGTTATGCCCACAGCCGTGCCCGTTGGTGTTATCCGCTCGGAAATGACGTATGCAGGTGGAATCCTGCGACAGACCTCCTAATGCATCATATTCGGCAAGCAGGCCGATGACAGGCCCTTCACCGTTCCGGTAACTCGCAACAAAGGCAGTCGGCATCCCGGCGACACCCGTCTGCACGGTAAATCCGGCGTCGCTCAAACGCTTTTGCAGGATAGTCGCACTCTTATGTTCCAGAAATCCCAGTTCGGCAAGTCCCCAGATAGCCGTTGCGTTGTCAGCCAACGGTTGCCGCTGGGCTTTGACCAGTTCGAGCAATCTGCTTTTCATCCTTTTTTCTTTTGGTGATGCTCCCATCGCAGTGTTTACTTGCAGCATACAAAGCAGGGCAAGCATTCCTATGACAATTTCATTCTTAATTCTCATATTCTTCAATTTAGTAGTTTCAATACTGTGGCAAAGTTAAAAAGAGAGCCCCGCAGCGTCTTTGCTGCGAGGCTCAAAATACTTTGTTGGGAAGTTCACTTCGTTAAAATTACATGCCGGGTGTCTTTATATGTCTGATCACTCTGGCGGGATTTCCGGCAACAATAGTGTCAGGCTCTACATCGCGCGTAACGACACTGCCGGCTCCGACCACCGCATTCTCACCGACGGTAACACCCGGAAGAATGGTCGCGCCGGCTCCGATCCACGCCCGCCGGCAGATATGTACAGGCTTGCAGGTAATTACCGACCTATTTTCCAAATCGTGGTTATTGGAGATAAGTTGAACATTTGCGGCTATCTGGACGTCATCGTCGATAGTAATTCCTCCTGCCGACATCATCAGACAACCGGGCATAATGATTACATTGCTCCCGAATTTCACGTTGGCAGTCCGGACACCCGAAAACGGAGTTTCGATGCGACATCCCTCGCCGAGATTCGAGAACACTTTATGCAGCAGTTCATCGTACTCTTCGGTATCCGGCATCGTATGGTTCAACCGGAAGATATTTTGCCGCAACTCCTTTACTTTTGCCAGCTCCTCTGCTGTTTGATTCCGGCAGTCGATTCTCAATTCTTCCATAAACCTACTTGCTTGCCTGTTTCGCCCATTCTCCGGCTTGCTTTACACCTCCGTTAAGCAGCCGACCCTCTTTCCACACGATTTTCGGGTAGAGTTTCTTGAGTTGTTTTACACTGCCCGTTATCGAACTTCCGCCGGAAGTGGCGAACGGAATGACGGTTTTACCGGAGAAGTCGTATTTTTCAAGGAACGTATTGACCGGACGCGGACATAAGTCCCACCAGATAGGATACCCCACGAATATCACGTCGTAATCTTTCGGTGCAACAGATTCTCCGCCCAATTCCGGGCGTGAGTTTTCGGTCGTCATTTCAACCGAGCTTCGGCTTTTCTTGTTGTTCCAATCGAGGTCGGCCGATGTGTAGGCTTTAGCGGGAGTTATCCGGTAAAGTTTACCGCCGGTTGCTTTGGCAATGGCATCCGCTACTTTTTCAGTTGTTCCGGTACAGGAGAAATAGGCGACAAGAATTTTCTTGTCCGATGACACATTGGTGTCCGTGACTTGTTGCTGCGCATTTGCCGCGCCGCTGAAACCGATAAGGCTCATAATTATCAATATTATATGTTTCATCTTATTTTAATTTTGAATATTCTTTATCACTTACAGGCTCAAGCCATTCGTTGTTGCTATTCTCGCCGGGAACCTCTATGGCAAGGTGGGAAAACCAACTGTCAGGTGCAGCTCCGTGCCAGTGTTTCACGCCGGCCGGAATGTGGATGGCATCGCCAGGTCGCAATTCGACCGCTTCTTTTCCCCATTCCTGATAATAACCGCGACCTCCCACGCATACGAGCGTCTGCCCGCCGCCTTTCGTGGCGTGGTGTACATGCCAGTTGTTGCGGCAACCCGGCTCAAAAGTGACATTTACGACAGGCACGCCAGCCGTCACTACGGGCGCAACATAGCTTTGCCCTATGAAATACTTGGCATAGGCATCATTCGGCTTGCCAACCGGAAAAATGATGGTTTGTGCATATCCTTCGAGCGAACCGACTCTGGTACTATCGGCATTTTCAGTCCAAACCTCTTTTGCCATACGAAAAGCTGCCCATGCCTTGGGCCAGCCTGCATAGAAAGCGGCGTGGGTAAGGATTTCGGCCATTTCGGTTTTGGTTACTCCGTTTTTCTTTGCCGATTCGAGGTGATACTTGAACGAAGAATCGGTCAGTCCCTGCGACATGAGGGCGACCACCGTTACGATGGAGCGGTCGCGGAGCGAAAGGAGGTCATTGCGACTCCACACCTCCCCGAAAAGGATGTCGTCATTGAGGTGCGCGAACTCGGGGGCGAATTCGCCGAGCGCGTCACGTCCGGCTGTTTGCTTGATTTTTACTTGTGATCTTGCCATGATTGGAAATATTAAAGTTAATAATAAAACCAATGAAGTTACTTTTGTTTTCATACCGTTTGATTTTAATTCTACTTTTTATGGAGATCGGCATTCGATTCCCGAATGCAAAAATACGAAACGAGCCTTGCAACGATTTTGCTGCAAGGCTCAAATTTATTTGTCAGGAGGTTCATTTCACCAAGATGGAGCTGCCCCGTATGCCTCCTTGTATATTTTGGAGAAATGCGACAGATTCTTGAAACCTACGTCGAAGCAGGCTTCCGTAACTTTCTTTTTCCCCGACTTGATTAAGTCATGAGCTGCTTCGAGGCGCCGTTTGATGATCCATTTCTGGGGTGTCAGGTCGCTCACTTTGGCGAAATCACGTTTGAACGTGGCCAGACTGCGCCCTGTGTAGCTTGCGATTTCTTCCATCGACAGGTCGCACATGTAGTTCTCGTTCAGGTAATCAAGAATGTCTATTTTCCAAGGTTCGACGAAATCGAACAGCGAAGCGTAAAGGTTCCTGTCCGTGTTGAGCAGGACATAGACACCTTCGATCATCTTCAATTTCAGAATATCTTCCGAAGGCTTCTCCCCGGCATCGAAATAAGGAACGACCGACTCGAACAGAGAGCAGATATCCAGTCGATTGTTCGGCAACACACGCAGACTTACCTTTTCACGCTTTGAATCAGCAGGAATGTCTTGGCGGTTGAGAGTCTGGTAAAACTCCCGAAGAAAAGCCCTTGAAAATTTCAACGTGATAGAGCGATAGGGTTCCCCATCCTTTACGTGTTTCTGTAACCACATCCTGTTGTCACGTCGCATGAAAGCGCAATCCCCCGGATGCAAAACCGTTTTCTTTCCACGTTCCTCGATTTCCAATTCTCCGGAACACAGATAAATAAGCGTATGTTCCCGATTTTCATGGGCACATCCCCGGTCGTCAGTAAAATAACTCGCTATAAGCACATTCGAGCAATCGAATACATCAAGTTTTTCCATATTCTTAGCTTTTTATTTTTGCAAAAATAGCGCATTATTTTCAGTCGATGTTTGTTGTAAAGCTCATTTTAGCATCTAAGAATAATCTTTTATCCTTCGATTTTTGTACCTACATCACACCAAAATGAAGTATAACTATCTCCTCATATATCTATTTCTTACCGTTTTTACCACCCGTAAAGCATGAAGTAAACATCTGCGTCGATAGGCTTCTTCCTCCTCATCAGGACTTCGGCCATCCCAAGGCAAATCGGAAGTAGAGCCACCCCCACCGGAGGAAATTGGTACTGGTTGCCCTCCGATAAGTGCATCGGCAACGGCAAAAATCAGGTTGCGAACCGATGGTACAGCCAACTGTTCGAGCAACGTATTCAGTTCGGATTCCAATTCTTGATTGATGTCGGAAAGAGATTGGTTCTCTCTTTTCAGTTGATAAAACTCGCCATAATCCGCCAGCACATTGCGCTGGGATGCTTCGACTTGCCGTGCCGCATCATTTCTGTATAGGGATTCTATTTTGCGGACAATCTCGGTGAATCGTTTTGCAATATGCTGGTTCTGACGCTCCACCCACTTGTCAGTACCGAACAAAGGCACTTTCTCTGTAATTTGCGGTGGTGTGAAATCGACCTTGTGATTGCGGAACGGCTGGATAACTGAACGGATATTTGTCGCATCTCTGGTCAGCCTATCCAATTCCTGCTCCTTTACATGAAGTTTGCCAGCCTTGTCTTCAAGTTTGGACTGATATTCAGAAATCTGCTTCTGTATCTCGGCCTTCCAGGATTCATATTCCCTAAGAGCCATTTTGCCGGAAGCCAAAGACTTGTCAATTTCTTCCAGTTGAGATTGATACTTGAATATCTGCGATTCCAGTTTCCGTATCATGGTTTGGAGTCCCTTGACAGCCTTTTCAGCCTGTTTTGCCTCTTTGGTCAGTTTGCGGATATAATCGCGCTTATGCAAATGTTGCACATTACGCCCATCAATACTGTCCCCACGTTCAAGACCATATTTACTACCGACATCTTCATACAGGGAAGTGTGCATCTCTTTCAATATACGACCATATTCAAACCGGTCTTTCCCAAACTTTGCCGACCACATCACACACTCGCGTCCGCTTTTGGGACGGATGCCGACCGGAACAATCAGGGCATGGATATGCGGGCTGCTCTCGTCAAGATGTACCTGAAACCCGACAATGTTTTCCTGTCCGTATCTGTTGGCGCACCAGTCATAGATGTCCTTCGCCCAATGTTCAATTTCCTTGCACCTATATAGATGACTGTTGTCTGCGTCTTTCTCCATGTTGGCGGTCTGGTCTCCGAATGCCATCTCAAGTGTCCTGTCATGGTTGCCGCCGAAAACAAATTTAGCGCAACAATTCGGCTGGATCTTGCTGTCCGGTTTGAATGGCTTCCAATCCAAAGCGGACAACCGTTCCTGCAAACGGACTTCGAGCGGCTTCTCCTGATAGCCCAACGGATGGATTTTCCCGTCAGGGCCAATCTCGAAATTCAGTTTCATTCTGGTCTTGTCGTAGTGGTTGGTTGGATCCTGATTCTTCCTGTCAATCTTCTCCTCGTTCCAACGCCGTTCGTTTTCGTTGGCCTCTGTCGTGCCGAATGACTTTACAGCCTCGACATGCATGGCCTGTTTTATGTCTGTATTCATAATGTCCTCTCAATATATATTTTTATTATTGGAGCTTGCTCCTATGCCAGTTCACTCAACCGAGCAATGACCGGACTTTATTGCTGCCAGGCAAAAAGTCCTTATTGTGTTATGGACTTTCTATAAATTCCCGGAACAAGTTCCTCCGTTATTCAATAAGTTCCAGGCCGAGTTCATCAATCAGGGTTTGTAGGATAGGATTGCGCTGAATCATTTGCTGGAGTATCTGCCGCTTGGATGGTGAAAAGAGAAAGAAGTCCGCAATGTCCAATCCTTGGCTGCGTTGTTCTTCATCAGATGTACATTCCAATACATTGGAGACAATGACCTTTTTGCAAATTCCCGACAACAAAGCAGACTTTTCTTTCCATTGTTCAGTTGCTCCTAAATCAGGGATGAGTGTTACTTCCCTGTCTTTAAGAATCTGCATCGCATCGCTGTTGAAACAACCGTTCTTGCCACCAGTCGCCAGCCATATATAATCGGATATAAAATGACTCATGACAACAGCAGTCTTTTCACTTTCGACCAGCATTACCGGAGAAGTAGAGTTCTTCAAAAGATGTTCTCCAAACAGGCATTGCTTCAAATGGAAATCCTGCAATTTCAACTCAGAATGAGCCCATCCGACAAATGCCTGAGGCTCCTTAACCCGATGCCCTGTTTCTGCATTATAACACATCACCTTACCGGTTCTTACCAGTCCATTTATATCCATCTGCCAGAAAACTGCAGAGCCTCCCCATTTTGCAGATGTTCCTATGCGATACATTCCAAACAGCCTGCTTGTCTCATCTTCGCCAAACACTCGGCAGAAATATTGGAACAAAGGGTTAATCGAATAATGCGATTGACTCCTTTCGACATAGGAAGAAGGGACATATGAAACTGGATTCTTGTCTACCGGCTTATAAATGATGGACTGGAATGATTTGCCTATACTCTCAGTCATTCTCAATATATTAGGATTATCCTTGAAGTATTCTTTAGGTGTATAGTGATACCCGCAACTGTTCTCATGGTCACACTTCCCAACATTACCAGGAA
The DNA here is from genome assembly GCF_025567045.1 of Barnesiella propionica. Lineage (NCBI taxonomy): Bacteria > Pseudomonadati > Bacteroidota > Bacteroidia > Bacteroidales > Barnesiellaceae > Barnesiella > Barnesiella propionica. The sequence continues at coordinate 212,036 of NZ_JAOQJK010000005.1, forward strand.
AGGTAATACTACCTTGTTCATCAATATACCTGACAAAACATCGGCTTTTACCACAACTCGGACAAGTAATCTTGCTTCCGAATCTGTATTTCTGTAAATGAAATCTGTATTCACTCATGATTCCCGGAGTTTTCTGTCGTTGCACTTTGCACTTTTGCACTTCGAGAGGATAGCATGGCATCCTTACCAAAGGAAAGTGCAAAAGTGCAAGGTGCATCAGTGTTTTCTGCTACAAGTTTACGATAGACTCCATGCTGGAGTTTGGCTATAAGGGGATGTTGAAGCCGGCACAGCTGGTCAAGCGCATAATAAACAGTACGTCTGGACATATCAACTTTTCTACCTGCAACAACAGCATCCCCAGAAGTAAATGTCTCTCCCAACAGGGAAAGCCAAGATTCCTTCGTTTCACCTATACTGTTTATGACAATGGCTTCCTGAATCCTCCTGTATGTTTCTTCGTAATAATCAATCATACGGATTGCCGACCTTACAGAATCCTGTTCGATATACTGCATATCGTCATCATCAGTTGCCCATTTCATTATCTGGAACAATAGTGCAAGGCGTGCGACATGCCCGTTGAGTTTCATTTTACGGCTTTCCACATCAGCATCATCCTCAATAGCATTTACAGCATCGATAATTCCATTATACCATTCGTAAAAGCATTCCTCCGCATCATCGGACATTGTTAGAATACGGGGATTTACCGTCATGCCTTTCTCATCAAGAATACAAGGGATACTGAAGACTCTGTTGATTATTGTTCTCCATTGATTCATAATATCAGGACGGACTGTATTTCTTTCTTCCCGTCTCCATCCGGATATTTTTCTGTTTTTGGGATAGACAAACAGAAAGCGGTCAAGCAATCCATTGGCAAGAAATTCTGTACGGAAGACTTCCTGCAGCATATTTGTCTGTACCGAACCTATGACATTTATACATGGATTCTTGATTAGAATAGGACGTGATTCGGACTTGCGGATAACCTTTAACGGCTGTCCGCTATAAGCTGTCAGCAAATCTTCAATGAGGTTGTTCTTGCTATTGTACCTTTTAACCGAATTGAACAAAGCCAAAATTTCATCGACAACCAATGTTATCCCACGTTGATTATACTGATGAATATTCATCATCGCCTCAGGAGTAGAATCATAAATGACAGTAGTTACAAAATTCGGTTTCTTGAGCAACTGCCCTTCCACTTCATTTCCGTGCTTGCCTACGGACATGGCTCTTTCATATTCATCACATTCCTCGTTATATTTCTCATGCAACCGGTCATCATACTCATTAATCGGCTTATATATAAAACCGAGAGGAGGAGTCTTCCCAAGCCCAGGACGACCGACCAACATCATATAAAGGGAAGGGCAAGTTTTCCACTCGCCCTTTATACGGATATGGCAAGAGTTACCTATTGCAGTAGCAACAGCAGAAAGGATAATAGAAGCTGTATATTCTACATTAAAATTTTCGTATCTGGCAAGATTCAAGATAATCTCCTGTATTTTGTCGGGGAAAACATCCAACGGAAGTCCCGTTTCTGGAATATGCTCAACCTCAGAACGGAGCATATTTGTCAGATGCAGATTATCATACATGATAGTCTCCTCCCTGTTCCGGTAAAACATCCCCGACTGCAAAGGCTTCATAATGGAAACGCCTTAGAAAGCGGTCCACATCCTCCTGAGTATACCAATACTTATCACCTTCACGGGAATAGCCGAGGTAGCCGTTGTCCCGTAATTTCTTCAGATATTTCTCCTTGATACCCAATTTTGCCATCAAGGATTTGTTGTCATACAGACAATTCGCCGCCACCTTATTTGCAGATGGCAGTTTTTCTTGTCGTTCTACTATGCGGAGAATCTTTTCTAACAATTCTCTTTCACATATAGTCTCTACCTGTAATTTCTTTGCCATAGTAAATCATATTATGGCTTTCCAATCCTTATGCACACTCGGACTTTAAGCCGGGTTATCTTGCCATGACACGACTGTGCACATCGTCTCACGACAGTGGCGAAGGTAGAGAGTCCTTAGAACCTAAGAAGTTAGCATAGATTATATAACAGGTTATTCCTAATGTTAGACTAATATTAGGATACGCGCTTAACCATCTGATTATAAATAAAAAGAGCAGCCGTTTGGCTACTCAAAAAAAATGTCGATTTTCTGAAAATTTTTCGGCACAGTCAGGTCTTTTCTGTTTTGACGGGACTGCCCTATGTCTGAAGTATCAAAAAGAGTACATAATTCGGCATCAGGGAAAAGCTCCATTCCGAATTTCCAATAGGTCTTAGTTTCCATTTTAAGACGCTCCGGATAGTCTCCACAATAAATCCGACCACACATATATGCTAAAAGCACTTTTGATTCTTTCCATTTATAATGGGAACCGTGTTCTTCCATATAACCGGCTTCAATGGCTTTGCCGAAAACTTTCTTTGCGAGTTCCGTATTCAATGTCCCCGACAAAACAACAGAAGCGTCAATATCTGCTGTCTGTTCCTCCGAAACTGGAGTTACAATGTTACCATTTTTATTTATCTTTCCCTTATTTCCCTCTTTCATCATTTCAGCGCAAAAGGCGAGAGCTGCGCCTGAAATCAATGTTATGATAGTACCCCAAAACGTTGCAGAACCGGTATTGTCTCCATCAATCGGATTTATCACACCGATTCCGACAAGCAACAACGTACCAGCAAATAGGGTAATAGCACTTGACCAAAGAATCAGCCTTGCATATCTTTTGAAAGCAAAGGACAAAGCAAGAACGATAATACAAAGACCTATAACCAAGAATATTATTTGTAGCATAAGTATTTCTAATTGTACAAAAAACTAATTATTCATTATTATAAATTCTGAAAATCAGATTATTTCAAGCGGAGTGAACTCTTCTTTCAGCCGGGCTACTTCAGCAGACAAGGTTTCCGGCAAGAAACGGGCATAGACTTTCTCCGTTACATCCGTACTGCCATGACCGAGCAATCGGCTGACTACAGACATCGACAAGCCTTTGTTCAAAGCAAAGACGGCAAACGAATGTCGGGCCACATGCATCGAAAGGCTGAAAGGCAAGCCGATTTGTTCACCAACGACAGCCAGTGATTGGTTGATACATTTGGTCGCATTGTTGCGGGCCTTATAAAGTGCCTCCGCATCATCCAAATCCAGAGATTCCTTCACAAGATTGAATACATATTTACACCCTTCACGTTTTTCCTGCCATTGCTGCAAGATGTGCAGGGCAGGTTCAGTAAGTGGTATCACATGGCGTTTGTTTGTCTTGATCATAACCTTTCGTAGCTCGTTTCTTGCAAAGTCAATGTGTTTCCACTGCAAAGTCATCACATCCACCACACGGAGTCCGCAAGCGTGAAATGCGAAGAAAAACATTTCTAAAAACTCTTTCCTTCGAGGGGCCATACAAGTCCTGTAATACTCCAGCAAGGCCAGCATCTGTTCTTTAGTCAAACTTTTTCCGTCAAATTCGTTTTCCTCCTCCGACAAAGAAACTTTGGTAACTATACGCATATCTTGAATCCTCGCATTTATAGCCGGCTCCATGATGTTCATTTCACAGGCATACGCACAGGCTTTCAGGATAGGTGTCAAAGAATGATTGATGGTTGCATCGCTGTTCTGCTTGATTTCCCTGCGCCATTCTATATAACTGTCCAAAAGCTCAGGAGTCATATCACCGACAAAAATAGAATCCGGACGGTAAGTCCCTTGTTTGGTCGCTCTCAAAAAGGTCTGGAATATATTCATGCAACTCTTTCCGTTCTCATACCGACTTCTTCCGATTCTGTTTCTCGAATAATCAGAAGCGAGGCGTTCCAATGTGAACTCCACGAAATCTTTTCCCTGGTCGCGTCGGGCAAGAGGCTTGTCTGCAAGAAAGCCGGAAATGACATCTACCGTTATTTGATTTGGATGCTTTTCGTTGTACTCCGCAAGCAGACTATCGATCCGTTCAACACGAGCCAGCAGAAGCTGATTCAGCCGTTTGGCCTCATTGCCGTGACTTACACGAATCTCGCCACGTCCCTGATTGCCGTTCTGGTTCCAGTCCGCAACCTTGACAAAGACATTCGTTGTCTTACGGATTATCTGCCTGTTCCAAGTATATTCCAACTCGACAGGATAAGTCTTGTCTTTTTCGGCATCCTTTGGAGCACGAAGGCGATATTTGCCTAACGGATATATTCTTTTCGGTCTTCCCATACTTTTTTCCTCCTTTTACCAATATTCCTGAGGAGAAACAAAGATATGGAATTTTAGGCAAACAAACTCCGATTTTGAGAAGAAAAATCGCAATTTAGACAAACAAACCACACTATCCAATACCATAAAATACCAGCGCGACAAACAAATATTCATTGTTCATCGCGCTGATATTTAATTATTTAACCTACTAAAAGACCATCAATACTCTTCCTCATTGAAAAAGAAATCCTCTTTGCTGGGGTAATCGGGCCAGATGTCTTCTATACATTCGTAAGTCTCTCCTTCATCCTCCATCTCCTGGAGATTCTCGATTACTTCAAGTGGCGCGCCCGAACGCATGGCATAGTCAATAAGTTCCTCTTTCGTAGCGGGCCATGGTGCATCTTCCAGCTTTGATGCTAATTCTAACGTCCAGTACATATTATTAAAATTTAAAAATTGATCCTTTTGTAAATTGTCGCAAAAGTAGTTATTTTCTTCTCATTAACAACTTTTATTCCAAAAAAATTCGTCTTGTTTATTTTCTATATTGTTAAAACGGGCGAGAACAAAGAAATAGTCCGAAAGACGGTTTACGAAACGTAGAATATTTTCATCTACTTTGTGAGTTGCAGCTACGTCGCAAATACGCCGTTCGGCCCGTCGGCATACAGTACGGCATATGTGTGCGGCAGAGGCGGCGGGGGTTCCTCCGGGCAGAATAAACGCATTTAGGGGAGGTAAAACTTCGTCCATCTCATCAATGCGTTGTTCTATACGTTTTATATCTTCATCTTTCATTTTGCTGGCTTCCCTTAATTCCGTAAAGGAAATGTCTGTTGCCAAGTATGAACCTATAACGAAAAGTTTGTTTTGGGCGAAATGTAGAAGTTTTCTGTTCATGTTGTCAATATCTGGCAAACTGAGCAGGAAGCCTATTTGCGTATTCAGTTCGTCGACCGTGCCATAGGCTTCTAAGCGAACATCTGTTTTGGGAACCCTTTTCCCTCCTACCAGCGATGTGGTACCTTTGTCACCGGTAAATGTATATACATTACTTTTTTTCATAATGATATTTATATGTTTAACAATAGGTTTCGAGTATCCGGCAGCATTCTTCTGCATTTCCGGCAACTTCGTAGAAAGTAAAGCATGTTTCTTTTGCAAATCCTGTCTTATAAAATTGTTCCAGTTGCCGGAGCAAAGGGTTGTAAAATCCTCCTGTATTACAGAACAGAATAGGTTTGTCATGATACCCCAGCATACGGGTCGTAAGTACATCGAATAGTTCGTCTATCGTACCTATACCTCCGGGCAGAATAACGAATATATCACCCAGTTCCGTTAGTTTTTGTTTTCGTTCACCCATGGTGTCGGTAGTGATAAGGGTGTCGGGTAATGAGCTGAGGCGTCCCATCTCAATGATACGCTTTGTGATAACGCCGGTTATCCCGGCATTATTGTTTTTTGCTGACTGTGCAATGGCTTCCATCAGTCCTCCGGTAGCTCCGCCATAGATAAGACGTTTATATTTGTTTCCTATCCATTGTCCTATGATGGATGCTTCTTTATAATATATATTGTCGATGTCATCGGAGGATGCGCAAAAAACCGTGATATTTTCCATACTGCTTTCTTGTATTTATCAACGCCAAATTTAGCTAAAAGTTTTATAAACGGTAAAGATTCTATTCTCGTTTCGTGCTTTTTACAAATGGGGCAAAACGGTTTAAGTATGTGTAATGTGTTTTCATATATAAAAAACGTGAGAGATATTTCTCCCACGTTTTTTATATTTATGTTTTTTCTGTATCAGTTTATGATATCGAAACCTGTATATGGGACCAGTGCTTTAGGGATACGTATCCCTTCTGGGGTCTGGTTGTTTTCCAGTAACGCTGCTACGATACGAGGCAATGCCAGGGCACTGCCGTTGAGAGTATGGCAGAGCTGTGTCTTTTTGTCACTTCCTTTATAACGGCATTTCAGGCGATTGGCCTGATAGCTTTCGAAGTTGGAAACAGAACTGACTTCGAGCCAGCGTTTTTGCGCAGCAGAATAGACTTCGAAGTCGAATGTAATAGCAGATGTAAAACTCATGTCTCCTCCGCATAGACGAAGTATATGCCAGGGCAGTTCCAGTTTTTCGACCAGAGTTTGTACATAATCGATCATCTCTTTTAATGCGTTATAAGAGTTCTCAGGACGTTCGATACGTACTATTTCCACTTTATCGAATTGGTGGAGGCGGTTGAGTCCCCGTACGTCCTTTCCGTATGATCCGGCTTCCCGGCGGAAACAAGCTGAATATGCCGTATTTTTTACCGGCAAATCGTTTTCATTGAAAATTACATCCCGGTACAAATTCGTTACCGGTACTTCGGCAGTGGGGATAAGATAAAGATCGTCCTCATTGCAGTGGTACATTTGCCCTTCTTTATCGGGTAATTGTCCGGTACCATATCCTGATGCGGCATTTACTACATAAGGCGGCTGTATTTCGAGGTAACCGGCTTCTCGGGCGTTATCCAGAAAGAAAGAAATGAGTGCGCGTTGTAGACGGGCTCCCTTTCCTTTATATACGGGGAATCCGGCTCCGGTGATCTTTACGCCTAATTCGAAATCTATTAAATCGTATTTCTTTGCCAGTTCCCAGTGGGGGAGGGCGTCTTCGGGCAATTCGGGAATTTTACCTCCTTCTTTTTCTATTAAGTTATCTTCTGCTGTACGTCCTTCAGGAACCATGGAGCAGGGAAGATTAGGTATGCCCAATAGAATATTTGTTATCTCATTCTCTGCCGATTTCATAGTTTCTTCCAGAATTTTGTTGGATTCTTTGATTTCGGCTGTTTTATTTTTTATTACGTCGGCTTCTTCCTTTTTTCCGGCTTTCATCAATTGTCCGGTTTGTGTCGCCAAAGTTTTCAGTTCTGCGAGTTTTCCATCCAGCTCTGCCTGTGCGGCACGCCTTTGTTTATCCAGTTCTATGACTTTATTAATAAGAGCCTCTCCGTCGAAATGTTTAATAGCCAGTCGGCGAATTACTTCTCCGGGATTTTCTTTTATTACATTTAATGTAAGCATAATATTTATCTATAAAATAATAAGTGGGAGGTGATTTATGCCAATAATTCTTTAACTTTTGCAGAGATTGCTTTACCATCTGCACGTCCGGCAAGTTTTTTGGATGCTATACCCATTACTTTCCCCATTTCTTTAGCCGATGTGGCACCGACTTCGGCTATTATTACTTTGAGTTCTGCTTCCAGTTCTGTTTCAGTCATTTGCTTCGGAAGATATTCTTCTATTACTTTTGCTTCTGCAAGTTCTGGTTCTGCCAGGTCCGGGCGGTTTTGTTCGGTATATATCTGGGCGCTTTCTTTGCGTTGTTTCACCATTTTTGCCAGAATTTTAAGAGCGGTGTCGTCACTGAGTTCTCCGTCGGAACCTTTGGCGGTCTTAGCTTCCAAGAATTCTTTTTTTATTCCTCTAAGGGCTTCCAGTCTCACTTTGTCTTTTGCCAGCATGGCATTTTTGATGTCACTGCTGACCCGGTCAAATAAATTCATTGTATATAAAGTTTAGCGTTTTTTAGTTATTAAAGAATATTTTTCCTGTATGGTTATTACCTTCTTTTTCTTTATCATTATCCTTCTCTTTTTCTTCCGCCTCAGGTGCCGTATTTTTATTTTGCATCTGCGCTTTGAATTGAGAATCCCTGTTATAAGCCGGGCTATTGTCTATTTTTTCCAGTAATTCTTCGTCATCCATTTGGGACGGATCCAGTATGACATATTGCATACGTGCTTTGATGCGTTCGTTCTCTCGTAGTGCGTCTTCTCCATACTGGTCTGCCAAAGGATCGGTAGTTTTTCTCGGTTCCGGTTTTTTACCGTCTTTGTTTATAGCAGGAATATTATTTTCCGGAAGTGTTACGTCAAAACCGGTTGCGAGGATTGTGATCTTGATATCGTTCCCAAGTGAATTGTCGTAACCGGCTCCCCATATAACATCTACATTCTTTTCAAATTTAAGCATGAATGTTTTTAATTCATGTGTTTCCTCCATTTTCATTTGTGCCTGTTCCTCTTCAGAGAAATATAGGTTAATGAGTACACGCTTTGCTCCGAATACATCTTTGTTATTGAGCAAAGGAGAATGGAGGGCGTCCTCAATAGCTTTGGTCAGACGTTTTTCACCTGAACCGAAACCAGTACTGATAATGGCTACACCACCGTCTCTCAGTGTCGTGTTAACATCGGCGAAGTCGAGATTTACGTGGCTGTTGGTCGTAATGATTTCCGCAATGCTCCTGGCGGCAGTCGTAAGTGTGTCATCTGCTTTGGCAAAAGCATTCATGAAATTTAAGTCGGGGTATATTTCGCTTAACCTTTCATTGTTGATGACGAGGAGAGCATCTACATATTGCCGCATTTCTTCAACCCCTGCTAATGCTTTCCTTATTTTAGGTTCTCCTTCGAAAAGGAATGGGATTGTAACTATTCCTACTGTAAGTACGCCCAGCCCCTTTGCAATGCGTGCCACTACTGGTGCTGCTCCTGTGCCGGTTCCGCCACCCATACCTGCTGTGATGAATACCATTTTGGTGCCGTCGTTGAATAGTTTTGAGATTTCTTCTTCACTTTCTTCTGCGGCTGCACGGGCTATTTCTGGTTTATTGCCGGCACCCAACCCCTGGGTGATGGATTTTCCCAGCTGTACTTTCCGTGGGATAGGAGACTTAGTCAGTGCCTGATTATCGGTATTGCACAATACGAAGGTAACATCGTTGATACCTTGTTTGTACATGTGGTTCACGGCATTACCGCCACCACCACCCACACCTATCACCTTAATAATGGAAGGTGAGGCAGATTTGAACCCGAAGTCCATCATTTCGTTCTCGTCCATAGCCGTATATCGTTTTATGTTTATTATTTGATTTGTTCGTCACTTTCATCCAGCAATTTTTTAGACACATTTTTGAGTGTCTCTACAATTCCGCCGAACGGGTTTCTGTTCTTGTGACTTTCTTCTTTTATTTTCTTTAATTTTTTCTTGTCTTCTTTTTTGGAAGGAACGTAAAACTCTTCCTCTTCTTCCACTTTATCCTGTTTCGGGAGAACTGTACAAATATTATTTCCGGCAGCCAGAATAGAGATTCCTTCTATAAATTCTATTCCGGTATTTCTTTCTTTGCTGTCTATGATAATATCTTTTCTCAGAGTGCCTTTTCTTACTTTCATGCCGCTTTTTTCGGCCAGGAGTTCTTGTATGTTCTTAAGTTTGGAGCCTCCGCCGATAATAATGATACCCGCTGACAATTGTTTATTGTCAAATTTTGCATAACGTATCTGTGCCAGGACATTCTCCACTATTTCTTCGATGCGCGCTTCAATAACCCGGGAGCATGTATTCAGGTTAACTTGTGTGGAGTCTATGCCTTCGATATTGAATTTCATATCTTTGTCTACACGTGAACCCATCGCATCACCCAATAATATTTTGATACGTTCGGCGTCCGATTCTGTTACATTGAGACTGGCGATATCCCGTGTGATGTTCCTGCTCCCTAATGGTATAGTGACCAGATAGCGTAAATAATCGTTTTTGTAGATAGATACAGTTGTGGTTTCCGCTCCAAAATCGACTAAGATACATCCTAATTTTTTTTCTTCATCGGTAAGTACTTGAGAGGCCGAAACGATGGGAGTCAGAATGAAGCCTGCAACTGGGAGCTTTATCTCTTCGACAAGACGTGTATCTATATTTTTTTTCAATGACGGTTTGGCGACAATCAGTTTAAGATTGGCTTCTATATTCGAACCGAATACTCCTACCGGATTTTTTTCAGGACGATTATCTATAATATATTCGGTCGGCAATACGCTGATAATTTCGGTATTAGCTACGGGAATTCTTTTACTTTCGGCAATGATACGTTCTATAATACTATCTGTAATTTGTGTATCTTCCGGTAATTGAAGCGGAATAGTTGTATCTATGCTGTGGAGGGACTGTCCCGAAATTCCTACATATAATTTAGTGATCTTATGAGGGGCGATCCGGTTTTCCAGTTTGGTAATAATTTTTTTTACCCTTCCGGCAGTTTCCCGGACATTCACTATACATCCTCTTTTGATGTATTCGGCGATGTCTTCTTTTTCAATGGCCGAGACTATGAGTTGTCCTTCTTCATTTTTATAACCGGCCAGTCCCGTAATTTTAGAACTGCCCAATTCCAGTGCCACGATATATTTTTCTACTTCCATATGATTACGATAGTATTTGGACGTTATTCTTTCGGTATGATATTATTCGGCTTTTTATCTCTGCGCGTACATACGATCTGATTATCGAATTGGACCGATATTGTATCGTATGTGTTCCAGCCGATACGGGAAAAGGCTTGTTTGTAAAGGCACATGAGATTACTCAGTTTTGTTTCTAAATTTTCTGTATCTCCCAGTATGATCAGTTGGTCTCCGATTCGCGGGATAAGTTCTATCTCTCCGCTCTGGTTCACGTAGATTTGTTCTATCTGAGAATTCCAGAATTTATCATTCTGTAAATAAAGCGCAAGAGGGAGCAATTTGTTCACAGCAAATTCCTGATTAAATTCTCCGGTTGCTACCGGAACATAGGATAATGTCATAAAATTACTTGTAATGCGCTTCCCCTGTTTGTCCAGATAATAGGTGCTGTCGGGGGTAATCGCCCTTAATACGGGAATACGCTGACTTACATCTATCCGTATGTTCCCGTTTACTTTTTTATAACATTGAACATTACTTAAAATATCATTCTTTTTCAGTATTTCTTCAATCCGTTCCGTATTTACGTCTGTCAATAATTTTCCGGCGGGGGACAAATTTGATTTTTCGATGAGTTTGAGAATATCTTTATCACTGATATAATGTAAACGGGTACTATCTAAAACAGCTATCTCTATCTTGTTACATTTCTTTTCTCTTGCCAGCGTAGAACAATAGGCAAAAGCGGCGAAAAGATATGCAATCAACAGAACTAATGATATGAGTTTTAGAACAGTTTTCATTTATTCAATAATATATCACGAATTTGGGGGAGCATTCGGTCAATATCTCCTGCCCCCAAAGTAATTAAAACCTCAAAGTTACGGTCTTTTATTGTTTCAAGCAACATTTTTTTAGTACAAAGTTCTTTCTTTCTGCATGTTACTTTATTAAATATTATTTGTGACGATATCCCGGGTATGGGGATCTCTCTTGCCGGATAGATTTCGAGTAATATCAATTCATCGGCGTGTGATAATGCTTCGGCGAATTGTGGCGCAAAATCCCGGGTGCGGCTGTAAAGATGCGGCTGAAATATAACACTGATACGTTTTTCCGGATAGAGTGCCTTTACAGATGTGATGCTGGCTCTTATTTCATCGGGATGATGTGCATAATCGTCGATCATCACTATATTTTTTTCTTTTACCCAAAAGTCAAATCTCCGTTTGGCTCCTTTGAATGAAGCCATAGCTTTACGAATATCCTGTGCCGGAATACCGTTGAGCCATGCGATCGCTATTGATGCGACAGCATTCTCTATGTTTATCTCTACCGGAACTCCCAGTTCGATATCCGGTATAGAGTCTCCGGGTGCTATAAAATCGAATATGATCTGTCCGTTACCTATCCTGATATGTTCGGCGTGGAAGTCACCTCCTTTGTTTGCCGAATACTGATAGATTTTAACTCCCTCCTGAACGCGGGGAATGGCTTTGATGCCCTTTTTCATGATCAAACATCCTCCGGGCTGGATGAGAGAGGTAAAATGAGAAAAGCTTTCCAGGTATGCCTCTTCATTGCCATATATGTCAAAATGGTCCGGATCAGTTGCTGTAATTACTGCCATATATGGATGCAGACGATGGAACGAACGATCATATTCGTCGGCTTCAATAATAGAGAAAGGACTAGTCTCCGAAAGAATCAGATTACTGTCATAATTTTTTAAAATCCCACCCAGAAAAGCGTTGCATCCTATTGCGGACTGATGAAAAATATGGGCAGCCATGCTGGATGTCGTCGTTTTACCGTGTGTACCGGCGAAACATAGACCTTTACTTGAACTTGTGATAAGTCCTAATAGTTCTGATCTCTTTATTACCTTAAATCCGTTGTTACGGAAATATTCCAGTCCTTTGTGATTTTCCGGTATGGCTGGAGTGTATATTACTAATGTATTTTCCGGATTTTTACAGTAAGAAGGAATAGAATCTTCATCTTCATCGAAAAAGAGTTCAATGCCTTCACTTTGTAGCTGGTCGGTCAGGTGTGAAGGTGTTTTATCATATCCGGCTACCTTCATGCCCTTTGCAAGACAATAACGTTCCAGAGCACTCATGCCAATACCGCCGGCTCCTACGAAATATATCGATTTATAATTTTCCATTTATTTTCTGTTTTTCTCTATCAACTCTATAATCATCTCGGCAATACGTGACGCTGAGTCGTGTTGTCCTAGTGCCAGTATTTCGCTATTCATTTTATCGCATAAAGTCGTATTCCCGATAGTGGATAGGGCCTTGGGTATTAATTTCTCCACAGCTTCGTTATCCTTGATAAGGATCGCGGCACCCCGCGAAGAAAGTGCCTGGGCATTTTTTGTCTGATGGTCTTCCGCTACATTAGGAGAGGGTACCAGAATGCACGGTTTACCTAACAGGCATAATTCCGATATGGAGCTGGCACCTGCCCGGGAAATAACCAAGTCGGCCATTTTGTATGCCATATCCATCCTGGAGATGAATGGCATTTGTTTTATATTTTCTGCTTTTATTTTGCTGAGAGCATCTTTTGCTTTGTCATCGTAATTTTTGCCGGTTTGCCATATTAATTGGACATCGCTTTTTGCCAGTTTCCCCAGATGCGCTGTCACGCTTTGGTTTATAGTGCGTGCTCCCAGACTACCTCCGATAATCAATATCGTCTTTTTAGCCGGGTCGAGACCGAAAAACATCGCGGCTTCTTCCCGCGTACAAGAGCTGTTTAATAAATCCTGACGAATAGGATTTCCCGTAAGTTTTATTTTGTTTTTCGGGAAAAAACGTTCCATATTTTCGTATGCTACGCAAATGGCGGAAGCTTTGGAAGATAATAATTTATTAGTGACACCGGCGTAGGAATTCTGTTCTTGTATGAGGGTCGGGATACCCATACGGGATGCTACCCATAGTGTTGGTCCGCTTGCATATCCGCCTACGCCTACAGCTATGTCGGGTTTAAAAGTTTTTATGGCAATGCGTGCTTTGCGGATACTTTCCAAAAGTTTATATATCACTTTTGCATTCTTCAGCAGATTTTTCCGGTTAAAGCCATACACAGGAAGTCCTATGATTTCATATCCTGCAGCCGGAACTTTCTCCATCTCCATCCTGTTTTCTGCTCCTATAAAAAGGATTTCGGCTTCCGGATGTTTTGTACGGACTGCGTTAGCTATTGCTATGGCCGGGAAAATATGTCCTCCTGTCCCGCCTCCGCTAATCAAAACTTTTATGTGGTTGTTATTATTTGTCATATTCAAATATTCGTTGGATTAATAGCCTTGATGTCTTCAGGGATATTTTCCTGATTTTTATTTTCTGTAATATTTCCGCTATCGTCTTCATGAATTGCCGTACGACTTACACTGAGCATCATACCGAAACCTATACAGGCTATTATCATCGAAGATCCTCCTTTGCTGATAAGAGGCAGCGGTTGGCCTGATACGGGAAAAACTCCTACTACGATAGCCATGTGGAATAATGCCTGAAATGCGATCATTAAAGCTATGCCCATAATGAGTAGAGCCGGGTAAGCTTTGGTACATTTGCGGGCGATAAGTCCGGCGCGGATAAGCAATGAAATGTATAGAAACATGACTACCAGACCGCCTATAAATCCGGTATCTTCAATAATAATAGCATAGATAAAATCGGAATAAGCCAATGGTAAACGAGAGTTTTCCCGGCTGTTTCCCGGAAATACCCCTATAGCACCACCATTGGCTAGAGCCATTGCCGCATGATGCTGCTGGCGGTTGTAAGAGGTCGTAGGTTTTGAATATTCGGGAATACTGTCGCCTACGAAAAAATATTCCAAACGTTTTTTCCATGTCCCGCTTCGTTCTACATGTTTTGTGGCCAGCTCTGTCTGAGCTTTCTCTATCTTTTCGGATTTACCCGACATGGCGGCGAATCCTACTGCTCCTGCGGTAATGAGAACGCATAAAATAAGTCCAATCTTGCGGAATTCCACACCACCTATCAGCATCATACTACCACTTATCGAGACCAGTAATAATGTGTTGGTAAGACCTTGTGTTATCAATAGTGCGGAAAATATTGCGACAAGAATCAGGCACCAGATAATCGCTTTATTTCTTACGCCATTGGTTATCTGGTTTCTTGCCAGTATGTATGCCATTGAAAGCACGACTGCCAGTTTTGCCAGCTCGGCCGGTTGCACCGATATACCTAATAAGGTGAAGCTTCGGCGTGCACCGTTGATATAATCTCCGAAGAATATAGTGTAAAAGACCAGACCTATGGATAATGGTACGACCAATATAGGTAGAGTTCTGAACCATTTGTAAGGAATATGCTGAATGCCGTAGACCAGCATTCCTCCCCCTATAAGTAATATAACATGCTTGAATATGGGACTGAATACGCTGGCTCCGTTCCTGATCTCCTGGCTGCAAGCACTGAAAACTTCAACCACAGAGATAAGACATAATGTGATAAAGATTCCCCAGATGTAGCGGTCTCCCTGTAGTTGTGATTTCTGAGGAGCTTTTTCATCGGGAAGTTTTTTTTCTTCTCCGGATATGTTATTTTCGGTATCGGTCATTATAAAACGTATTTATGCAATGTGATTATAAATTTCTTACACAGTCTTTGAATTGTATACCGCGGTCTTCGTAACTTTTGAACAGATCGAAACTGGCACAGCATGGAGATAGTAACACCGTATCTCCGGGTTGTGCCGCCGCACTTGCTTTGATTACAGCCTCTTTCATGGAACCTGCATCGGCGATGTAAGGTACTTTTCCGTCGAAAAATTCATGAAGTTTCGAGTTATCCGCTCCCAAACAGATCAGAGCCGTAACTTTTTCTTTTACTAACTTTTCGATTTCGGTATAATCATTTCCTTTATCTTTTCCTCCTAATATTAGTACGACGGGAGTAGTCATACTTTCCAAAGCGTACCAGCATGAATTTACATTAGTTGCTTTTGAGTCGTTGATATATTGTACACCCCGTACTTTTGCTACTTTTTCAAGCCGGTGTTCTACTGCTTCGAAATCGCTCAACGCTTCTCTTATTTCATCTTTTTTTATGTCTAGCAGACGGGCAGAGAGACTGGCTGCCATAGAATTATATAAATTGTGGCGTCCGTGAAGAGATAATTTTTCTTCGTTAATGATCATTTCGTCTCCCAAAGTCTCTATATGTATTTCGTGATCTTTTTTGTATGCCTTCACATCTTGTTTGTGAGTTTCGGCAAAAGGATATTTTTGGACCTTTAATTGTAGATTTTGTAATTTTTCTTTTATGACAGGATCGTCATTCCAGTAAATAAATGCGTCTTCTTCGGTCTGGTTTTGTGTGATACGGAATTTTGCATTGACATAATTTTCCATATTGTAACCGTAACGATCCAGGTGGTCGGGGGTGATATTCAGTAATACCGCAATATTAGCTTTGAAATCATACATATTGTCCAGTTGGAAGCTGCTTAATTCGATAACGTAGTAATCGAAGTTTTCCGTAGCTACCTGAAGTGCTAAGCTTTTTCCTACATTTCCGGCCAATCCTACCTTGAGCCCTGCCTTTTTGAGTATATGATAAGTGAGCAGGGTGGTCGTGGTCTTTCCATTGCTGCCGGTGATGCAGATCATTCGCGCATGAGTATAGCGGCCTGCAAATTCAATTTCAGAAATTACAGGTATGTTTTTCTCTTTTATTTTGACGATTACAGGAGCTGTATCGGGAATGCCCGGACTTTTAATTACTTCATCTGCATTTAGGATAAGAGATTCGGTATGCTGTCCTTCTTCCCAAGTGATATCATGCTGTTCGAGCAATTTTTTATAAGTGTCTTGTATCCGGGACATATCTGATACAAAAACATCAAATCCTTTCACTTTTGCCAGGACGGCAGCTCCGGCACCGCTTTCGCCTGCTCCTAAAATTACGATTCTTTTACTTTCCATGATTATTCCTCCTTTGGTTACCGCATTTTAAGTGTAACAATAGTGATGACAGCCAACATGATTCCCACGATCCAAAAACGTACCACGATCTTGGATTCAGGTACGGCATTGAAAGGACGTTGTATCAATGCATCTATTCCTGAGTTTCCGGATTTCTGGAAATGGTGGTGCAACGGTGTCATTTTAAATATTCGTTTTCCAGCACCGTATTTTTTCTTAGTTATTTTAAAATAGGCGACTTGCAATACTACCGATAGGTTTTCCACCAGGAAAATAGCGCATAAAATAGGTATAAGAAGCTCTTTGTGAATAATTATGGCAAAAACAGCGATAATTCCTCCTAAAGTAAGACTTCCGGTATCTCCCATAAATACCTGGGCCGGATACGCATTATACCATAAGAAACCTATGGTTGCTCCAATGAAAGCGCTGATGAATACCACCAGTTCTTCACTTCCCGGGATATACATTATATTCAGGTAGGAAGCGTAAGCGATGTGCCCCGAAAGATATGCCAGTATTCCCAGAGTCAACCCTATGATGGCAGAACTTCCGGTCGCCAGTCCGTCAAGACCGTCCGTAAGATTGGCGCCGTTCGATACGGCGGTAACCACGAATATAGTCATTAATACGAAAATTACCCAACCTGCGGCTTGTGCATGCTTTCCCATAAACCCTGCAAGATCGGCATAATCGAAATTATTATTTTTGAAAAACGGTATGGTTGTTTGTGTGGATTTGATATTTTCAGGCGTATACTTTATTACTTCTTCGTTGTTTACCCCTTTTACCTGTACATTTTCGCGTATTACTACATCGGGACTCAGATAAAGGGTGAGGCCTACGATGAGCCCCAATCCTATTTGTCCAATGATTTTGAAACGGCCGTGAAGTCCTTCTTTGTCTTTTTTGAAAACCTTTATATAATCATCGAGAAATCCCAGACTTCCCAGCCATACGGTTGTAACCAACATGAGAATCATGTAAATGTTGCTTAACTTTCCTACCAACAGGCAGGGAATTAAAATGGCTATGATAATAATGATGCCTCCCATCGTAGGAGTACCTTTTTTGCTCATCTGACCTTCAAGGCCCAGATCCCGAACGATTTCTCCTATCTGAAGGAGTTGTAACTTATCTATGATGCGCCGTCCTATGATGGTTGCAATAAATAAGGAGAGAATGAGAGCGATGCCGGACCGGAATGAGATGTAGTCAAACAGCCTGGAACCGGGTATATGGAGAGTTTCCAGATATTGAAATAAATAGTAAAGCATTTCCTTTGCGTATTGTAATATTATTATCTTTTGGTTTCTTCAAATAGTTTTTCGACTTCTTCTTTGTCATCGAAGTGATGTTTCACACCTTTTATTTCCTGGTAATTTTCATGACCTTTTCCGGCGATGAGTATCACATCTCCCGGCTTTGCAAATTGAGTAGCAAGACGGATAGCTTCCCTTCTGTCGGCGATGGAGACGGTTTTGCGCCGTTCTTCCGGTGTCTCAAGTCCTGTAAGCATATCTTTCAGTATATCTTCCGGTTCTTCGAAGCGGGGGTTGTCTGATGTAAGAATGACTCTGTCGCTTGCGTTTACAGCCTCACGTGTCATGAGCGGACGTTTTCCTTTATCCCGGTTTCCTCCGGCCCCCACCACTGTTATGATTTCTCCTCTGTTCCTGAGAACTTCCCGTATCGAACCTAATACATTATTCAGAGCATCAGGGGTATGAGCATAATCAATGACGACTGTATATCCGTCGGGAGAATGAAGAGTTTGGAAACGTCCTGTGACAGGCATAAGCAGACTCATTTTAATGAGAACCTCCTCCGGGTTGCGGCCCAACAAACAAGCAGCTCCGTAAACCGAAAGCAGATTATATGCGTTGAATTTTCCGACAAACCTTACTTCAACCTCTTTTCCGTTTATTTGTAATGTAGTTCCATCTATGCGGCTTTCAACGATATAACCTTTAAAGTCGGCCGGTGTACGCAGTGAATAAGTATGTTTTGAGGCCTTGGTATTTTGTAGCATGACCATTCCCGATTTATCGTCGAGGTTGGTAAGGGCGAATGCTTTATCTGGTAATTCATCGAAGAAGAGCTTTTTAGCTTTGAGATATGCTTCGACAGTTTTGTGATAATCCAGGTGGTCGCGTGTCAGGTTTGTAAATATTGCTCCATTGAAATCAAGGCCGGCAATACGGCGTTGCTGGGCTGAATGGGAACTGACTTCCATAAAGGCGTAGGTGCATCCGGAGTCTACCATTCTGCGTAAAAGCCCGTTTAACTGGATAGGATCCGGAGTCGTATGCGTGGCAGGAACGGCTACGTCGTCAATATAGTTGCATACGGTGGAAAGTAAGCCTACTTTTTCTCCGAACAAGCGAAACATTTCATATAGCAAAGTCGCCGTGGTAGTTTTTCCGTTTGTTCCCGTAACTCCGGTTAAGACCAGTTCACGTGAAGGATATCCGTACCAAGCTGAAGCTAAGCGTGCCAGTGCTTCTGCGCTGTCTTTTACCTGGATATACAATATTTTTTTATCTGTTTTCGCGGGAATTTCTTCGCAAACTATTGCAACCGCTCCTTGTTCTATTGCCTTGTCTATATATTCATGCCCATCGGTATTCGTTCCACGTACGGCGACAAATAAAAAATTATCGCGAATATTTCTGGAATCGGAATCTATCCCGGCTACTTTTTCTACAGGATTACCCTGGTGTGAAAGGGGCTTTATGTCTTGTATTAACTTTTTTAATTCCATTGTAAATAGCTTCTTATATCTCTAATGTAATCCATATTTTTTGTCCTTTACGAATTGCCGTACCGGGAGGTATGGATTGGGTTTTTACTTTTCCTTTTCCTTTCAGACCAACCTTAAGCCCTGACTTTTCGAGAATATATAGCGCATCTTTTGCACCCATATTCGTAACATTAGGGACGAAGGTATATGTTTTATCTAAGTCGTGTTGGATGTTTTGTTGTTCTTTGTCATATATCAGCCCGAGATTTTTACAAACCGTATATGTGGCCTCTTCCGATCCGGTTTTTATACGAGGTTCAAAAGGACGGACGGTATCGCGTTTAATCTCCAGATGGGTATCTAACAAGCCCATGGCGAACATTTTTTCCGCAATGCTTTTCAACACACCTCCGGAATAGCGGGCTGCCGACGGCATACCCGGAAGGTCAGGTTCCGAAATAGTGACTACACAGGAATATTGGGGATTTTCGGCCGGGAAGAAACCGCAGAATGTAATACGGTATCCGCTGTATCCTTCTTTGCCCCTCGACACTTTCGCTGTTCCTGTCTTTCCTGCTATTTTTACTTTGTCCGAGCGAACGGCCCGGGCAGTTCCTCCTTCTTCGAATACGACGCCGAATAACATTTTCTGGAGAGCTTGGGCTGTTTCCGGTTTACACATTTGTTCCCGTATGTATTCGGTATTGAATATCGAATCGGTTTTTCCCTCTTTAATAAGCTCTTTTACAAGTCTGGGACGTACGAACTTGCCATTATTGGCTATGGTGTTGTACAGAGCGAGAATATAAATGGGCGGTATGGCAGTGGAATATCCGTAAGACATACGGGTAAGGTCTATTTTTCCTTCCAGGTTATTTTTTAAGTGCCGTATTTGTGGTATAACTGCTCCGGGAATATGTAAATTAAGAGGATCTGTGAACCCGATACGTTCGATTTCTTTTACGAAACCGTCGGGGTTGTCTCCGAAGCCTTTTAAAGTTATGACCGATAATCCGATGTTCGAAGAGTACCATATACATTGTTCTGCGGTGATTTGTGCTCGCGGATGGGTGTCGGTTATCGGCTTGTTTGCCGGAAACGGGAACCTTCCGTTATGAACGTTGACCAGGTCGTGCGGTCTTACGATTCCCTTGTCCAGTGCGATCATCATTGACAGAGCTTTTACTGTAGACCCCGGTTCGTATGCTCTTACCGCTTCGTTCGTTCCTTCATAATAATCACCGTTGGAAGTGCGTGTAAGATTTGACATTGCCTTGATATCTCCGGTGGCAACTTCCATGACTACTGCAACGCCGAATTGTGCATTAATAGGCTTTATGATATCCAGTAAGGATTGTTCTGTTATATCTTGTATGTCTATGTCGAGTGTGGTTTTCACATCTACTCCTCTGGTAGGAGGTGTTTCTTCCCAGCCGATAATTCCGCTGGTCACTTGCTTTTTTACACGTTGGCCCGGTTTCCCTTTCAGTAAGTTATCGAATGATTTTTCAAGGCCGCTGGAACCGCACTGGTTTTCATCCACATTACCGATGGCCCGTGAAGCCATGGAACCGAAAGGTTTCAGCCGTTGTATTTTTGCATCCTCGGGACGGCATATATGCAATCCGGTATGAGATGCAAATTCCCTTTGATATCTTTTGTGATTAAAAAAAGGAAATGTTTTTATCTCTTGAAAATCTTTGTCGAAAACATCCCTTACCAGAACGTAATTTCTGTTTTTGTCTCTTCTTTCGTAAGCTTTGCGGATATCTTTATTATATTGCTTTGCTGTTTTATTAGGAAATTTTCTGGCCAGAGCCTCGCTCAGGGCCGGAAGCTCTTTGAGGAAAATAGTGTCTTTATCGAATTTGGAAGCTTTAAAATCTATAAGAACATGATATAGTACAATGTCTGTCGCCATGATGCGTCCGTCTGAAGCCAGAATATCACCCCGATACGGTTTTAATGTATCAATGCGTGAGAGTTCGGACATAGCCTTTGCATTCCAGTGTCTGGCGTCGATAAAGCAGGTATGTGCGGCCTTAGTAATAATCCAGCCGGCAAACATCAATGTCAACGTTATAATGATAGAATATCTGAATAATATATGTGCGCTGTTTTTAGTCTTTTTCGCCATAGTCCTCTCTTTCCAATTTATAAGGTGGATACATGGGAATGCCCAGATTAAGTTGTTGTTTTTCTACTAAGTCTTGTATTTGTGACTGACGTATCATACCTCTGTAGTGGGCCGATTGTTTAAGATATTCCGAACGGGCATTCGTTAATTTATATTTCAGGGTGTTGATTTCTTTTATTTTTGATTGACAGGAATACCGGTTACTGATAAATGCAAATATCAGTAGAACGACTATCCCGATGTTCTTCCAGTGTTTATAAAAAAGCTCATCCGAGAAAATTCGTCCCTGTACCGTTTTTTTTAGAATTTGAAAAGCGGTCATCCCGGTTTCAGTTTTTTTCTCTGCATTTGCTCCCATACTTATAGCGTTAATAATTTCCGGTTATATTTTTTCTGCTATTCTTAATTTTGCGCTTCGTGACCGGGGATTCCTTTCTATTTCCTCATCCGAAGGTGTGATTACTTTATTATTGATCAGCTTGAACGGCGTATTTATTTTTCCGTAAAAATCTTTTTTAGTTTGTCCTTCTATATTCCCTGTCTTTAAAAAATTCTTTACCATGCGGTCTTCCAGCGAATGATAGGTAAGAATGACCAGCCTTCCGCCGGGTTTTAATAGAGAGGACGATTGTTGCAATAATTGTTTCAGACTGTCCATTTCATGATTTACTTCTATCCGTAATGCCTGAAAGAGTTGTGCCAATTCTTTTTTTTCTTGTTTATTGCTGATAAAAGGCTTTACAATTGACAGTAATTGCTCTGTCGTTTCGATTTTTCCTGTATTCCTGGCTTTTACCAGGGCGGAAGCTATTTTTCTGGATGTTTTCAGCTCTCCGTATAAGTACAGGATGTCTGCCAAACGCTCCTCATTATAGGTGTTGATAATATCTTCGGCGGTAAGATCTGCATGTTTATTCATGCGCATGTCCAGTCTTCCTTCAAAGCGAAAAGAAAATCCTCGTTGCGAATCGTCAAAATGGTGGAATGATACCCCCAGATCGGCTAAGATTCCATCTATTTTCGTGACATGGTGAAACTTCATAAAATTTTTGAGGAACCGAAAATTACTGCGTATGAATGTAAACCGTTTGTCTTCTATGATATTTTGTTCAGCATCTTCATCCTGGTCGAATGCATATAAATGGCCGCTATTATTCAGCAGACGTAATATCTCACGGGAATGTCCTCCTCCCCCGAATGTAACGTCGACATAGATCCCGTCCGGTTTCAGGTTGAGACCGGCCATACATTCATTCAATAATGCAGGTATATGATATATAGGCTTTTGCATGATTTTATCGAATCCCAAGATATCTAAGCTTTTTAGAGTGTAAAGATATGGATTTTTATTGTATACTTCTTTATGAAAATCTTATTTTTTTCAATCGTTTCAAGCATACATTTTTCTTTGTTTATACTTTTCGGTTTCTTGTGTGTGGGAACGAAATATTCTTTTACAATGGAGGAAAATGTATTGAAATCGTTTTTATGTTTAAAATCGGATAAAAAAAATCGTAATTGAATAATAAAGAATAAAAAATCCTGTAATTTTGTGCGATATTTATTAATTATGGAATCTTTGTCACCGCTGCAATTAGATGTAGAAGAAATTGTAAAAAATAAAGCTCCCAAGTATGCTTCCAAGATACCTGGTTTTGCCTTTCGTTATCTGGAACGGGTTATTTGCCAGGAAGGGTTAAATGAATTATTGCGGGAGAATCATGGGAAAGAAGGGGTGGAATTTGCAACAGCTGTCCTGTCTGATCTGAATGTTTCCATAAAAGTTATCGGTGAAGAAAATATACCGGATGAGGGTCGTTTTACCTTTGCTTCCAATCATCCTTTAGGTGGGCTTGACGGCATGGGATTAATTTCTTGGTTCGGCAAGAAGTATGAAGGTAAAATTAAATTTATGGTTAATGATCTGCTGATGAATGTGAAGCCTTTGGCTCCTGTTTTTTTGCCGATTAATAAACATGGCGGACAGGCAAAAGGGTCTACCGAGATCATTAATAAAGCATATGAATCGGATGATCAGATACTGGTTTTTCCTGCAGGTCTCGTTTCCCGCCGCCAAGGAAAAGATATCAGGGATCTGGAATGGAAAAAGGCATTTATAACTAAAACCGTCCAATTCCGACGGGATATAATCCCTCTTTATTTCGACGGGCTTAACAGCGGTCGGTTTTATAAGTTTGCACAAATTCGTAAACGTTTAGGTCTCAAATTCAATATAGAAATGATATATTTGCCAAGTGAAATGTTCAAAAGCCGGAACAAGACTTTTCGGGTTTACGTAGGTAAGCCTATTCCTTGGCAATCTTTGGATAAGTCAAAGACTGTTGCGGAGTGGGCAGAATATATTAAAGACATAGTTTATCACATTAAAAAATAAAAGCACGTTTGCTATGGAAGATTTTATATCCCCGGTGGACAAGGACTTATTGAAGTCGGAGCTCACTCTCGAAAGATTTATGAGGGATACTCGTAAGGGTGATAATAAAATATATATCGTCAATTGCAATAACGCTCCGAATGTTATGCGTGAAATAGGACGCTTGCGTGAGATCGCTTTTCGTACCGCCGGTGGAGGTACGGGACGTTCGATGGATATAGACGAGTTTGATACCATGGAAGAGCCTTGTCAGCAGTTGATAGTCTGGAATCCCGAGGCGGAAGAAATAATCGGGGGATATAGGTTCATTTTGGGAGAAAATATCCGTTATGATGAAAACGGGAGGCCGTGTATCGCTACATCACACATGTTTGATTTTTCACCTGAGTTCATTAGGGATTATATGCCGCATACTCTGGAGTTAGGACGTTCTTTTGTAACACTTGAATATCAGTCTTCCAAGGCAGGAGCTAAAGGTCTTTTCGCTTTGGATAATTTGTGGGACGGTTTGGGTGCATTGACGGTCGATTATCCTCAGATAGAATACTTCTTCGGCAAAGTAACCATGTATCCTTCGTATTCTACGGAGGGAAGAAATATGATCCTTTATTTTTTGAACAAGCATTTTCCCGACCCCCAGCACTTAGTTTGGCCGCGTATGCCTTTAAAGACAAATACTGATGAGGAAAAAATGAAAGATCTGTTCATATATGATTCTTTTAAAGACGATTATAAAGTGCTGAACCAGCAGGTGCGTGCACTGGGTTACAATATACCGCCTTTAGTAAATGCATATATGGGTTTATCTCCTACCATGCGTATGTTCGGTACGGCGATAAACGATGAGTTCGGTGATGTGGAAGAGACAGGAATTCTTATTGCGGTAAAAGAAATACTGGAAGAAAAACGCAGTCGTTATATAGAGACTTATGATAAGTTGCCGCCTATCAAGATATCGTGACAAAAAGCCTTTTGGCTAAAATAATACTCCGGGATATGACATAATTATCATATCCCGGAGTATTATTTTATATATGTTGTCTGCATTTTAGTATATTTGTAGTGTGCACTTTTAATTACGACGGTTATGAAAATAGGAATATATCTGGGGGTTATCTTATTAGGTATCTGCTTTTCCTGTAAAAAAGATCCGGTTTCCCGGCTTGAGTCGGTAGATTTACTGGTGTTATACGGGGAAGATAGCTGCCGTTTTGTGCAGCCTGACGGAAAGGAGATGTTGGTTTCTAATTATAAAGAATCATCTCTCGGATATGACGGAATGTTCTTGGTAAAAGATCAAGCGGATGGAAAGTGGGGATATGCGGATGAAGATGGAAACTATCTCCTACCTTCGGTGTACCGGTCGGCTTCCGTGTTTTCGGAAGGCAAAGCCTGGGTAGTCCGACAGAATGAAGCACCCGGCCTGATAGATACGAAAGGACGGTTAAAGTTTACACTACGGGATGCCTATGAGACTCGTATATTCCGGGATGGATTGGCTGCTTATTCGTTGAGGAACGGGAAATGGGGCTTTGTAGACGGGAAAGGAAATACGATTATTATTCCCGATTATATCGCAGTTACTGATTTTATAAATGGCATAGCGGCGGTTTGTTTCCGGGATAAAAGATGGGGGTATATCAGGAGAGACGGTTCATTGATTTTCGACAAGAAATTTGAAACTGCTTTCCCGTTTTCTCAAAACAGTCTTGCGGTCGTGAAAGAAGGCGGAAAATATAAGGTGATAAATAGAGAAGGGAAAGAAATTTTTGTATCGCAGGGCGACAAGTTGTTGCCTGATGGAAAATGGTTCCGGATATTGCAGGCCGGGAAATGGGGGTGGTGTAATGAAAAGGGTGAGATCATCATAAAACCTGTATTTGAAGAAACCGGATATTTTTATGATGAAGGACTGGCTCCTGTTAAGATACGTAAGAAATGGGGGTATATAGATACGAAAGGGAGAATGAAGATTAAAAGACAGTTCCGGGAAGCTTATCCGTTCATTGGAGAGAGAGCAGCAGTACGAGTAGATAACAGTTATGGATTTATAGATAAGTCCGGCCGTTTTATTGTCAATCCTCAATATAACGCTATCTCTGATGATTATCTAAGTCAAGCTCTCCAAAGTTCGTCATATTATAATTCTGTCGTTACGGATGTAGTCCGGCGTTAATAATGAAAAAGGAAAGGAGATCAAGCTCTTTTCCTTTTTATTGTAATTAAGAATTGGTTAGTTTCTTTTTACAGAGTATTTTGTTCTTGGGTTTCGTTTTTTCCGGACAGAGGTAATACTTTTATATTTCCTAATGCAATTTTCTTGATGTTGGGATTCCCTTCATAATATACTGTGCCATTTCCGGTAGCTTTGGCCTTTAATGTTTTCTCCGCAAAGCAACCGATGGATGCGTTTCCGTAAATAGAGCATCGTACATCCCTGGCTTTTAATTTATGTGCCCGTATTTCTCCCACACCTGTTACCGATAAGTCTGCTTCGCGGCAACTGCCGCTGATGTCTATATATCCTTTTCCGGTGAGTATGGATGCCTTTACAATGCTGAAATTGACGTCGGGAGCCAGTATGGAGCCGTTTCCGGTCAATTTAAGCGATAATAAGCTTCCGGTTAGTTTGTCGGGTAGATTCATTCGCAAGTCTCCGTTATATTCTGCCGATTCTAAGGCTGTGGAATATAGGGTGATGTCTGCCAGATTTCCTTCCGGTTTTTTGGTGTCGGTATATTTTATGATTAGTTCGCCTTTTTTACAATTAACCGAAATATATTCGGAAGTTCCGGTGTCGCCGGTGATCACCACATAGCCTGCCGAATCGGGATTTATACGATGGATAACATTGAAATTGTTAAGGATTTTTACTTTATAAAAATCATCTACGTGTATCTTTTGAGTATATTGCTTTTCTGTTGCTGTGCGGTTTTCTGAAAAACAGAAAAAGGTGAATCCTATGGCCAGAGCCGTTATTGTCAAAAATATTTTTTTCATAAGAATATATATGTGTGAGATTATTACTGATCGAGCTGATTGATTTCAACGTCCTTGATGATTTTTAATAATTCCTCTTTCGTGTTAGCGCGCAACATGGCTATCCGCGTTTCCTTGAAATTGGGAATGCCTTTGAAAACAGGAGTAGTGGCCAGATGCCGTCTTATGTGCAATATCCCGCGATATTCGTCCAGCCGGTCTATACTTTCCTGTATCTGACGGTACAGGACATCCAGCTTTTCTTTTGAAGAGAGGGCTGGTGCGTGTTCTCCGTATTTCAGGAAATGTTTTATGTCCCGGAATATCCAGGGTCTTCCGATAGATGCCCGGCCCACCATAATGGCGTCTATCCCGTAACGGTTGAATTTTTCATAAGCCACTTCGGGAGTAGTCACGTCACCGTTCCCGATAATAGGTATGTGTATACGGGGATTATTCTTTACTTCTCCTATCAGGGCCCAGTCTGCTTCTCCGGTATACATCTGGCTGCGTGTGCGACCATGTATGGTTAAGGCTGCTATGCCGCAATCCTGTAATTGTTCTGCCAGGGAAACAATGATTTTTGATTCATGGTCCCAACCCAGCCGAGTCTTTACCGTAACGGGTATTTGCACGGCTTTTACGACGGCTGCTGTTATTTCCAGCATTTTAGGTATGTCTTTGAGCATACCGGCTCCCGCACCTTTTCCTGCAACTTTTTTTACCGGGCATCCGAAATTGATATCCAGAATGTCGGGTTGAGCTGCTTCGCATATTTGAGCCGCTTCCACCATAGCATCGGTTTCACGTCCGTATATCTGCATGGCTACGGGCCTTTCTTTTTTACTAATCGTCAGTTTTTGCCGGGTGCGATTTATACTACGGATAAGTGCGTCACTGGATATAAATTCGGTATATACCATGTCGGCCCCGAATTCTTTACACAATAACCGGAAGGATGGATCTGTAACATCTTCCATGGGTGCTAATAATACGGGGTATTTACCGAAATCTATATCTCCTATTTTCATAATTATCCTCTAAATATAAGACGAAGATAATTTATTTTTATGATTTATGTGGTTTTTTCTTTTTTAAAAAAGATGAAGCGTAATGAGACCGTACCTGTATTGCAGGGTTTTACGAGTCTTTATATGATACGAAAAAACAGGTTTTTACAGGTTGTATTAAGGTTTTTTCTTTTTTTGATCTTTCTAAATAATCATATATTTGTTTGAAACGAAATATAATGAAAAATATTTTATTTCGTTTTATGGTAAAAATGTTTGCTTTTAATAATTATATGTTTTATATTTGTGACATAGAATAAAGGTTTACTCATAGTTTATTAGTCTGATACGAATGAAAAGCATAACGTGCGACCAGAATTGTGCGTATTTATTTCGTTAGATACAAGTATATTACGATACCGTGAGGTATGAGGGTACTATGATCTAATATTTATAACTCCGATGAAAAAGACCTCGTAGCACTACATGCGAGGTCTTCTTTCTTTTTCTAATGAAAGATAAGGGTGGATAGTTTTTCTTCGGAAAACAATTCGTTTGCTGTTTCCAGGATTTCTTTTGAAGTGATACTTTCGATACGCCGGGCAACCTCCTCCGTGGTACTGCAGGAGCCGTAATGCAAGAAATTCTTTCCCATATTCAGTGCGGTATTTTCTTTGTTTTCGGTGGCTACGCCTAGTTGTCCTAACAATTGTTTTTTCGCGGCGTTAAGTTGGTTCTGAGTCAATGCGGTAGTTCTGAGGCGGTTTAGTTCTTTATGTATGAGTTGGAGGCATTTTTCCGTGTTTTTCGGATCTGAACCGAAATAAATGGAAAATATTCCGGTATCGGTATAAGAAGTTACCGATGATTCAACGTTGTAAACATATCCTGTCTTTTCTCGTAGCGATACATTGAGCAGGCTGTTCATGCCGGGACCGCCCAGAATATTGTTCAATAAGTACAGAGAGTGGCGCTTGGGATCGAACATATGGTATGCCCTGGTACCCAGGATAGTATGTGCCTGAAATGTTTCCATTTTTTCCTGTATGTGAAATGGCGGATTGTGTCCGGGGGGTATCCGGTTGTTCTTGTGAGAAGAAAGAGGGAGGGCGGAAAAGAAATGTTCGGCCAGTCTGATGATTTTTTTAAATTCGGTCTTTCCCATAGAGAAAAATATCATATTGCCCGGATGATATTGTTGAGTAAGGAATATGTGACCGTCTTCGGAGCATAATGATTCCAGATCTTTCTGGCTTCCTAATATGTTGTGGCCTAGTGCGTGTCCTGAGAATAAACGGTTTTCAAATTCATCATAGATAAGTTCCGATGGAGTATCCCGGTATGAATTTATTTCGTCCAGGATTACTTCACGTTCTTTTTCAAGTTCGTGGGCCGGGAATTGAGAGTTTATGACCAGATCGGCCAGCAGATCCATTGCTCTCGAGAGATGTTCTTCCAGAAATACGGAATATATAACGGTTTCTTCTTTTGTCGTATATGCATTGAGTTCGCCGCCTACCGTTTCCATCCGGTTTAGTATATGCCAGGATCTGCGATGTGTAGTTCCTTTAAATATCATATGTTCTACGAAGTGGGCCAGACCGAATTTGCCGGTTGATTCATCCCGGGTTCCGGCATTGACAGTAAAGCCGCAGTATGAGACTGCAGAACTCGTAGGACGATGAATAATTCGAAGTCCGTTAGATAATGTATATGTTTGGTAGGGCATGTCTGTGCTGTACGTATTGCGTGCAAAAGTGACTATAATATTGTCATTTTCTTCCGAAGTCTGCCGGAATCTCACCCCATTCTTTTGTTTCCCATTTCAATAGCAGGTTGGAATATACATTTATTTGGAGCCATTTTTCGGCTCGTCTTATCAGTTCGAATATCGGTGCATTTACCGGGGTTTCGACAAGTTGTGTTTTGCATTTTTTTTGTCTGACCCAAGCCAGGGCATTCCGGCTGTCGCTATATAACGGTATGCAGATGTTTCGTTGTTTCATAAGTGCGAGACCGTGAACAATGGCCAGAAATTCTCCTATATTGTTGGTGCCTTGCGGCATGGGACCCATTCTGAATATTTCTTCTCCTGTGGCAGTATATACCCCCCGGTATTCCATGTCTCCCGGATTTCCGCTACAGGCGGCATCTACGGCAAGGCTGTCCGGAATAACGGCGGCCGGGAGTTTTGCTTGTCCTGCTTGTTTTACTGTTTCGTTTTTTTTATCCGCATGTCCGGCGATTTGTTTCAGGAGTCCTATATGCTCTTCCGGTTTTCCCCGGAATGCTTTTATGGCAGCTTCACGCGAATCGAAACTTTTATATTTGGCTCCTTTTACGTTCTCTACTTGTTGGCGGCATTCTTCCCAGGAATCATATATTCCCGGTGCCAGTCCTTCCCATACTACATAATATTTATATTTTGTCATACGGATGCAGTTGCTTTCATTTTAATATTGCAAAAGTAGATAAAAATGGTGTATATTTGTCTTTCAAACCATTATAAACATGCGAAGAATAAGATTATATATCTGTGTATTGGCGTTCGTGGGTATTTTATCTGCTTGCGATAATTCGAAGAGAGACTCGGAACGGTGGCTGCGTGAAGGTCTTGCTCTGGTGAACAAGGGAGATTCTATTACCCGGGATGAATGTGTAGAAGCCCAGTCTCTTTTCGCCTGGGCTATCGAACAAGATGCCGGTAATATGGATGTGTATTTCCATAAAACATTATGCGATTTATTGCTCTGGGAGCCTGAAAGCGCATATCGCACGGCCGGAGAGGCTTTGAAACAGATCGGGAATGGCGATCATTATCTGAAACCTTATTTTCTTACGGTGCGGGGAATGATCGATTATGATCGTAAGGAGATGAATTTATCCCGCAAGTCTCTGGAGGAGGCTTTAAAAATCTATGAACAGCGGATAAGCCGGAATCCCGTAAATCTGGATAATATATTGAATAAGTCTATTTTGCTGATATCACTCGGCAGGAAAGAAGACGCGGAAGATTTTATTAATAATTTGCCTCAAAAACAGGAAGATAAGGATCTATTGTCGAGAATGGCGAGAGAGTATGATCCTGACGATTTCGGGATATCGTGGAGGGAAAAGAATGCGGCACTCAAATAAACAAAAAGGACATGAAAAGGGTTTTTTTAGTAGGCTATATGGGGGCCGGTAAAACGACTTTGGGCCGGAAGGTGGCAGAAAGAACGGGACTTTCCTTTATTGATCTGGACTGTTATATAGAGGCTCGCTATCATAAAAGCGTATCTATGATATTCGCCGAAAGGGGAGAGACTTCTTTCCGGGAAATTGAGAGGGAAATGTTGCATGAGGTAGGGGAGTTTGACAATGTGCTTATTGCTACCGGAGGTGGTACTCCCTGTTTTTATAGCAATATGGATTATATGAATGACCGTGGTCTGACTGTGTATCTCGATACTTCCGAAGAAACTTTATTCTGCAGACTGAAACAGTCGAGGAACAAGCGTCCGTTAGTTGCATCTAAAGCCGATGACGAGTTACGTTTTTTTATTGGAAATGCTTTGTCTCAACGTTCCTGTCACTATAAAAAGTCCAGACTGATTTTTGATGCGAACCGTTTGGACGGTTATGAGGAATTGGATAAATCGGCTGCCCTTCTGTCTGTTCTTATAGAAGAATATTATCGGAAAAAAAATGATCAATGTGAGGAGGAAGATTCCTGATATAATTTATCATGCGAATCTGAAATCATGATGAATATTTTTGTTAACTTCGTATTCAATAAATCTGTATGTCGCTATGAAAGATAGTTATTCTCCACAATCGGCCGGTGGCTTACATCCGCAGGAACAGTTGCTGGGAACTCCGGTTTCCCGTAATCATTTATGTATAGGTCTGCCTAAAGAGGAGAGTAACGGTGAAAAGAGGTTTCCTCTCACACCCGAAGGCGTGGCTATATTGGTTGCTAACGGTTATCGGGTGAGGATAGAGTCCCAGGCCGGGAATGTTATCAATTATTCGGACTACCATTATGCCGAGGCTGGTGCCGAGATTGTAAATACAGGCGAAGTATATCGTTGCGACCTTGTGTTGAAAACGACACCGTTGTCTGTGCAGGAGGCTGGGTTTATAAGACCGGGTGCCCTTTTATTTACTTTACTGCAACCTCAATATCAATCTCCTGAAGTTTTGAAGATTCTTTTGCAAAAGCGTATTATCGCCATTGCATATGATTTGATATCTAACGAATCTCATCATTATCCTTTTGCCGATATGCTGGCAGAGGTCGAGGGACGGGCGTCGGTCGTGGTCGCTTCGGAACTGATGAGCAACCGGTCGGGGGGCAAGGGTATTTTATTGGGGGGCATTTCCGGGGTAGCGCCTTCGGAAGTTGTTATCATAGGTGCCGGTCTTGCCGGCCGGGCTGCAGCACATTCTGCCCTGGCGCAAGGAGCTCTGGTGCGTTTATTCGATAATGACGTTTATCGTTTACGTTTAGCCCGCCAGGAGATAGATTATTCCTTATTCACATCCAACTTGCATCCTCATGTGTTGAAAAATGCATTACATTCGGCCGATGTCGTTATTAGTACCGAAGTAATGCCGGGAGGTAAATTGACAGAAGAGAATGTGAAGGAGATGAAAAAGGGTGCATTGCTGTTCGACCTATGTATGGACAGGGGAGGCTGTTCCGAGACTTCATTATGTAGCGACAGGCCTTGTGACCGGGTGTATGAAAAACATGGAGTCCTGCATTATTGCCTCTCCAGTGTGGGTTCGACGGTTGCCCGTACGGCGGCGATGGCTATGAGTAATTTGTTTGTTTCTCTATTCTTGGAGTTCGGGGAGCAAGGCGGAGTACAAGGACGTATTGAGTCTTGTGAAGGATTCCGGCGGGCTGTTTATCTTTATGGCGGTCGCGTAGTAAATCATGATTTGAGCGTACGTTGCGGTTTTCCCTATTATGACATGAGTTTGTTTGTTTCTATGTTTTGAAATAAAAAACCGATAAATATGCACAAATTGCAAGAATAAATGCTGTAATATTAAATAAATGACAAAAAATATGGCTGGCATGGTAATTTTTTGTTACTTTGTTGCTATAGAATATATTTGCTTTGTATATATCAAAAACTTATAGTAATCATGTTGGAAAAGACTAAGGTGAAAGTCCTTGATAAAGTAGTAGTTCGTTTTTCCGGAGACTCCGGTGACGGAATGCAGTTGGCAGGGAATATTTTTTCGAATGTTTCGGCCGAGATTGGAAATGAAATTTCGACTTTTCCTGATTACCCGGCGGAGATCAGGGCTCCTCAGGGAACGTTGGGAGGTGTTTCGGGTTTTCAGGTACATATTGGTAAGGGGGTATATACTCCCGGGGATAAGGCGGATGTTCTGATTGCCATGAATCCGGCGGCTCTGAAGACCAATGTAAAGTTTGTGAAGCCCGGCGGAGTTATTATTGTCGATACCGACAGCTTTAAAGAAAGTGACCTGAAGAAGGCTGCATTTGTAACAGACGATCCGATGAAAGAATTGGGTGTGGCTCATATGCAGATAGTTCCGGTACAGATATCCCAGATGGTGAAAGATTCCCTGGCAACTTCCGGTCTGGATAATAAGGCCATATTGCGTTGCAAAAATATGTTTGCTTTAGGATTTGTTTGTTGGTTATTCGACCGTCCTCTGGAACAGGCTCTACACCTGTTGAAAAACAAATTCGCTAAAAAACCCGAAATATATGAGGCGAATGCTAAGGTTATGGCCGACGGTTATAATTATGGAAACAATATACATGCATCGGTTTCTACTTACCGCATAGAAGGGGTTACAGAAGTGAAGAAAGGTGTATATACCGATGTGAACGGGAACACGGCTACGGCCTGGGGACTTATAGCTGCTTCGGAAAAATCGGGATTGCCATTGTTCCTCGGGAGTTATCCTATTACTCCGGCGACTGATGTATTGCATGAACTGGCAAAACGGAAAGACCTGGGAGTTAAAGCAATCCAGGTGGAAGATGAGATTGCCGGCGTTTGTACGGCTATCGGTGCAGCCTTTGCCGGTAATCTGGCCGTGACCTCTACTTCAGGGCCTGGACTGGCGCTCAAGGGTGAGGGAATAGGTTTGGCCGTTATGGCAGAATTGCCGCTTGTTATCGTAGATGTACAACGTGGTGGACCCTCTACCGGTCTTCCTACTAAAACGGAACAGACCGACCTTTTACAGGCTTTGTACGGCCGGAACGGCGAGTGTCCATTGGTAGTTATGGCCGCCTCCACTCCGACAAATTGTTTCGATATGGCTTTCCATGCGGCTAAGATTGCACTGGAACATATGACGCCCGTTATTCTCCTGACCGACGGGTTTATCGGTAACGGCTCTTCGGCATGGCGTATCCCGGATATAGATGAATATCCCGACATTACTCCCAATTATGTACAAACCGGATTGCTGGATAAGGGATGGAAACCTTATGTTCGTGATGAGGAAACTCAGGTGCGTTTCTGGGCCAAGCCGGGAACGGAAGGTTTTATGCATCGCCTGGGAGGTCTTGAAAAGGATTACAGGACGAGTGCGATATCTACCGATCCGGTGAATCATGAAAAAATGGTGCGTACCCGTCAGGCAAAAATAGATTATATATCTCATTGTATACCGGAGGTGGAGATACAGGGTAATGCTGATGCCGACTTGCTGGTCGTAAGCTGGGGCGGAACTTACGGGCATGTGTTCTCGGCTGTAGAGGAATTGAATAAAAACGGAAAGTCGGTGGCGCTCGCTCATTTCAATTATATCAGTCCGTTACCTGCTAATGCTGAAAAGATACTGACTTCATACAAGAAAGTGATTGTTTGCGAGTTGAATAACGGCCAGTTTGCTTCTTATCTGGGCGGTAAGATACCGGGATTTGCTCCGGCCCGTTATAATAAAATACAAGGGCAGCCTTTTATGATAAGTGAACTGGTGGAAAATATATCAAAATTTTTGGAGGAGTAAAAAATGGAAGAGAATAAACAATATACGGCACAGGATTATAAAAGCGATCAATATGTGCGTTGGTGCCCGGGTTGCGGAGACCATGCCATCGTAAATGTTTTGCAGAAGGCAATGGCTGAGTTGGGAGTTCCTCCCCATCTTACGGCAGTTATTTCGGGTATAGGCTGTTCTTCGCGTCTGCCCTATTATATGAATACATACGGTTTTCATACGATACACGGACGTGCGGCGGCGATAGCTACCGGTGTAAAGGTGGCTAATCCGGAGCTTACCGTATGGGAGATAACCGGCGACGGAGATTGTCTGGCGATAGGGGGTAATCATTTTATACATGCCGTACGGCGGAATATAGATTTGAATATCGTGTTGCTGAATAATAAAATATATGGTCTTACAAAAGGTCAGTATTCACCTACTACCGATCGTGGGTTTGTTACTAAATCGTCTCCTTACGGGACAGTAGAAGATCCGTTTATTCCGGCGGAATTAGTATTCGGTGCCCGGGGGAATTTCTTTGCCCGTTCTATGGATGTAGAGACGGCCTTGTCTCAGGAGGTGTTGGTAGAAGCCGCCCGCCACAAGGGGACTTCGGTCGTGGAGATGCTGCAGAACTGTGTAATATTCAATCATAATGTTCATAATTATGTGACTGACCGGGAATTTCGGGCCGACCGTACTATCCAATTGAGACATGGCGAGAAAATGGTGTTCGGAAAAGATAAAAATAGGGGGCTGGTACTTGACGGTTTTCTGATCAAAGCCGTGACGATCGGGGAGAATGGAGTAACAATGGATGATATTTTGGTACATGATGCTAAAATGCCTGAAAATTTTCTGCACCAGCAGCTGGCTATGATGGACGGGCATGAACTGCCTCTTGCACTTGGGGTAATACGATCGGTGGAAGCTCCGGTGTATGATGAAGAAGTGGCACGACAGGTGGAAGAGGTAAAGGGCCGTAAGAATTATTCTTGTCTGAAAGATTTCTTGCTGAGCGGTGAGACCTGGGAAGTAAAATAAAGATAATAGTACGGATAATTAACAGGCGTTTTGGAAAGTATTCCAAAACGCCTGTATTATGTTGTTTTTTAAGAACTAATGACATCTCTTATTTGTTAAGGTATATGTAGTGCTAAAAATAATTATTAATTTAGCCTTCGTAAAATTTATACCTTGTTTTATGATCATAACCCTTATCATTCTGGCCTTTTCGGCTGTGTTTTTCATGAACGGCAAGATACGTTCCGATGTTGTCGCATTATGTTCTCTGATCTCGCTTATTTTGTTCGGCATATTGACTCCCGAAGAAGCTTTGTCGGGATTTTCAAATAACATCGTCATTATGATGGTAGGCCTGTTTGTTGTGGGAGGTGCGATATTCCAGACAGGACTGGCAAAGATGATAAGCGGACGGATCATGCAGTTGGCGGGGAAAAGCCAGTTCAGGCTGTTTCTTCTTATCATGTTGGTGACGGCAGCTATAGGAGCGTTTGTCAGCAATACCGGTACAGTGGCGCTTATGTTACCTATTGTAGTGAGTCTTTCTGCCGGAGTCGGCGTGTCATCGAGCCGCTTTCTTATGCCCTTGGCTTTCGCCAGTAGTATGGGGGGTATGATGACTCTGATAGGTACGCCTCCCAACCTGGTTATTCAAAACTCCCTTATATCCGGAGGTTTAGAGCCCCTTTCATTTTTTTCTTTCACTCCTGTGGGACTTATTTGTATTACCGTAGGTATCCTTGCTCTTATACCGTTAAGTAAATGGTTCTTGTCGAAAAATGAACAAAGTAAAGATGAAGAACATGAAGGAAGAAAAACGCAAAAAGAACTTATTAAAGAATATCAGTTAGCTCACACGTTGTTTCGTATGATAGTAACCGCAAAGTCTGATTTCGCCGGACATTCGCTGCAGGAGTTAGACGTTACCCGACGATATGATGTGAATATTCTGGAAATACGTCGTCCTATAAAGACCCGGCGGCCTTTTTTCAAAGGTATTATGGACCAGATAACTGCCGGACCGGATACTGTGCTGGAAAAAGGAGATGTCTTGTATGTAACCGGAACACCGGATCAGGCGGGGCGTATGGCCGGAGATAACCGGCTGGAAATAGAAGATACTTATGAATCGGGTGAAAAGGGTATGGACTTGCATAATATCGGCATTGCCGAAGTTCTGCTGCTTCCGGATTCTTCGCTGGCGAATGTTATGGTAAAGGATTGCGGTTTCAGGGAAAAATTCGGTGTGAATATTCTGGGAATACAACGTCATGATACTTATATCATACATAATCTTAAAGACCAGAAGATACATAACGGGGATTCTTTACTAATTCAGGGGGAATGGTCCGATATTGCCCGTATGAGTAAAGAACAAAATGACTGGGTAGTGCTGGGACAGCCGTATGCCGAAGCTGCAAAGGTAACGATAGACCGTAAAGCTCCTACTGCCGCGGCTATTATGATAGCGATGATTGTCGCTATGGTGTTTGACATTGTACCTGCTGTAGCAGCTATTATGATAGCGGGAGTACTGATGGTACTTACCGGATGCCTGAGGAATGTAGAGGATGCTTACCGAACTATAAACTGGGAGAGTATTGTGCTTATCGCTGCTATGCTGCCCATGTCCCTGGCTCTTGAAAAGACGGGGACTTCTGCCCTGATATCGGAAAGTCTGGTGTCGGGTCTCGGAGGTTATGGTCCTCTGGTATTATTGGCGGGAATCTATTTTACTACTTCTCTTCTGACTATGTTTATTAGCAATACCGCCACGGCTGTGTTATTAGCGCCTATAGCAATGCAGTCGGCGATAGATACAGGGGTGAGTCCGTATCCGTTTCTGTTCGCTGTGACGGTTGCCGCCAGTATGTGTTTCGCTTCTCCGTTCTCTACTCCGCCTAATGCTTTGGTGATGTCCGCCGGTAAATATACTTTTATGGATTATATAAAAGTCGGATTTCCTTTGCAACTTATTATGGGCGTAGTGATGGTTTTTATATTACCGTTACTATTTCCGTTTTGATAAGATAATGAATGGTTTATAACTCGGTATAAGCTTAACAGGCAGAGATATGGTGAAAAATGAAAATTTTATGCCGGACATCGGTTTTGATATTGTAATTTTGTAACTTAGCATGGTGAACTAACAGCACGCGATAGACGCATTCATAGGGTATATCTTAGACAGCGATATACAGATAGATTTCAAAAACGATATTTGAAATTATGAAGTACAAAGAATTTCACAAATTGCACACCGAAACGGTTGGATAGGAATTCGACAAAACGGAAGTCATGTCATTAAAAAACGGTGTGAAGGTTGCAGTACCCAACCACGGTTCAAAAGAAATTCCAGAAGGTCTTCGGTTGAAATTAGTTAGGGAAATGGTGCTTAAACAGCCCCTGCTCTTTGTTACTTAGTAATTTAATTATTAAATATATGAAAAAGGTAAAAGCAATTATTACGGGAGGTAAAACGCAGTATGGCGTATGGATTGAAGGCGCTAATATATTTAGCGCGGGAGATACAATAACCGAATTAAAAGATAATTTGAAAGAAGCTATTGCGTTATATATTGAAGAAGGGGGAGACATACCCGAAGATATGAAGGGAAATTACGAGATTTGTTATACGTTTGACACATCGGGAGCATTGCGGTATTATTCAGATTTTATTTCCTTTTCGGCATTAAGCCGGTTAAGCGGCGTTAACAATAAACAGCTATGGAATTACGCAAATGGGTACCGGCGTCCTAGCGAAAAAACATCAAAAAAAATTATAGAGGCATTACGGCGTTTTGGAAATGAATTGTACCAGATTCAAATATCCTTTTGATTACAACATTTTATCTGGTATAGCCCTGGAATACTCCGGGGCTTTTTTTAATAATCGCCCGGCGGTTTTCTATTTCCGTATCCCCGCACTTTACATTTTCGGTATATTTAAAGCTGCTTTTCCAATTCCAATGAGTTGCATCTTTCCGTTAAATCCAATTCTCGCGCCTGGCTATCCCGCAATTCCTTATACAGGCTATCTACTTTCATATCGCGCTCTCCCAATCCATTCTATTTGCCGGGCGTATGCGCGGCAAATAGACCACCATTTGATGAACTCAAAACCGCTGACGGCGGTTACCACACTCGCAACAATCGTACTTATTTTAACTATATTCATTTTTTATTTCCTTTTCGGTATGAATATTCCTGTGTTAAAAGGGCTTTGCTCTGACCCCTCATTCGTTTCTGTTGTAATTAATCTATTTTTTGTAACTTAGCATAGTGAACTAACAGCGTGTCGGCTTGTTTTTGCAAGAGTGTTATAGTTGTAATTAGTCTATTTTTTGTAACTTAGCATAGTGAACTAACAGCTATAGTGTATTTTATGTAACTGAAATTGTAGTTGTAATTAGTCTATTTTTTGTAACTTAGTATAGTGAACTAACAGCAGGATGTGTGCAAGTTATTGTATATTATCTGTTTATATTGTATGTTAGAAATAAAAAAAGTTGTTGGTTTATAATAAGTCCTGCTGGTAAAAAGCAGGATTTATTATTTTAGATTTTCATCGGTTTGACTTAACCAATTGAGGAATAAACTTTTAGCGAATTATTTGAGAAGTAGTGGTAACGATTTAGCAACCGTGCGAATTTCAGCGATTTGCGGTGCTATGCTGTCAAATAACTCTTTCTATTTGCAAAGGTAGAATAATTATTTGAAAGTACAAGTGTTTGCATTCCATTCAAATATTATTTATCTAATTATTCTTGCATAAACTCCTCTCTTTGAAAGAATAGTGCTAATTTTGCACTGTTGAACAAAGTAGAATTTGGTTATGGCAACAATCATTAGAAAAACAGAACGGGACTATCAACCCAATCCTAATAAAATTGATGGATTTCGTCTCTTTACGGATATTTCACGTGAAAGAAAAGGTATCAAACCGCAATATCTGAATTTTGATTTACGTCAGCTTAATCCACACGAGTATTGTGCTGCCTATCACTTTCATCGTTATGCGGAAGAGATATTCCTTATATTGTCTGGCTCTGCTACTTTGCGTACTTCCGATGGGTTTGAAGAAGTACATGAAGGGGATATAATGTTTTTTGAGGCGGGAGAAGCTGGCGCACACCAACTTTATAATCATACCGATGAACCTTGTACTTATCTTGATTTACGTTCATATATCGGTCATGATATATGTGAATATCCCGACTCGGATAAAATTATCATTGTACCTAATGGGGAAACATTCCGAAGAAGCGAACAATATCCTTATTTTGACGGAGAAACCGAAATAGATAAAGTATGGAATGATTTAAGGAATAAAACAAAATAGGATTTAGGAATAATCCCTCAAAGGAAACTGCCCTACAAGCCACCATAAGGATTGTAGGACTTTTAGTGGATATTGTTGTAATATCTCTTTTTCATTGTTCCCCTCTGTCGTTTTTACATAATACCCGTTTGGCAATGTATGAAATGGCACAAGATAGAATAGGAACGCAGATTAACCAAAGTAACATTATAATTCCGACCAACTCGTTATTGGTTATGTAGTGTCCTTCGTCAGGAGATAAATTTGCAGGGCGTTCGCCATTATCATTCCAATCCCATACAAAGCTGAACAACACAATGGCAAGAAGTACCGTTGTAATCAGAAACAGATACCCTGCCAATTTCCACCATTGGTTGCCTTTGTATAGTTTCCATGCCATGATACCGCCAACAAGAAACAGACAGCAAAAGGCAATAGCAGCGAAATTGAACCACAATAAATGGTTTATCCACAATATAAATATGCAGATACTTGTGCATATCAGCACGATTGCCTCAAATTTCCAGAATCGTCTATCGGTTAGTTTCATACTCTCCTTGTTTTTTCTTCTCCAAATATTCTTGCTTGCCAACAAAATACTGAACGCCTATCACTCCACCACCAAATTCAAAAACAGTAGAATCGTTATAAACAACCAAACACTCGTTAGCATTTAAGCTGTCTTGCTGTTCATGGGTGAGAGGAGTATCATACAATCGGAATGAATACATTCCCATCCCGTCACGGCGGAATCCGAATTTTGTATAATCTACAGCTTGATAGTTATCTATTTCTATTCCTATACAGCCTACATCGTCCAAATGGTTCTTCAATATTCTCAGAAATCGCTCGTCCAAATAATCTGCTTGCGGAATATATCCATCTTCACCAAATTCGATAACGAGTCGAGTACTGTCTGGCAACATAAGACGGTCGTATTTTGCGATATTTCTCATCCAATCACCTTCCATTTCATAGTGTTCTGCCATAATGTCGGCATTACAATCCAGGTATGTCCGATTGCCTAAATAGATTGACACACTTAACAGAATTAAGTCTGCAATATGAAAAAGAAGCAATAGGTTATCTGTCTTAGTGCGCATTATTACCGCCCTTATAAAAGAGTATATCCAAAATCCAAGTATCGGTAAAGTGATGAAGAAAAAGAACACCGTCAATGCCAGCCACGTTAGCCGATGCCATTCATTTGTGCTTAATGAAGTATTTAAAAACACGATAAGCCATAGTGTGACAGCGAACACCGACACATATCGCATAAACCGCAAAAATGCCGTCCGTTTATTCACTGGTTGATTTGTTCTGTTGTCTATTGCTTCCATTTCCGCTATATGTTAGAGAGAGTCAAACGAAATGTGACATTGCTCGGCATATTCTTTGATTTTGTCAATGTTGTTATAATAGATTTCATCATTCATCGGATATACAACCGCACCTTTGTCACATCCACCTTCTCCATCTGGATATTCGCCATAGATAATAATAGCACCGAGAGAATCTATCGGAGTAATGGACTTCGGGAAAACCAACTCGTAACGGTGAATCTCTATTTCACGTAATCCATACTTTTTATATAAGACTGCAGTATCAAAACCCATAAAACCTTTTGCTTCCTTCATTATATATTCATCTGTTTCACAATAAACCGAATCATAAGTCAGGAATGTAATTACTCCGCCTATTATTGAGAGCAATACCCAACAAAAAGCATATAACTTAATCAGAGCATTGCATATATACTTGTTGAAATGTGTAAAATAGAGTGCTATTCCTGACAGGGCGGCTATCCAAAATATAACATATCCCAACCGCCAACGTAACTGTAAGCCGTTTATCAAAATATAAGCGAATAGAGACACTGTTACTATATGACAAAATATTAGTAATATTTTCTGCCACTTTTTCATAAGAATATCGTGTTGAAATCCAATAGCAAAGTTACAAAAAAGTACCGTTCATCAGTCATTTATGAACGGTACTTTTTTGTTTTCCAGCGCAATAATCCAATTATAGTTTCATCCCCCTACCTTTCCTTTGTGGCTGCATGGGTCGGTGCAAGTTCTGCCTTAGCTTGTCGAATTGTTCCTTGAACCACTCGGCAATGGGCTTTCGGTCAATGGCAAGGATTAACTTCGTTTTGTCTGTCGTGTCTTTCAGCACTTGGAAACCTGCCTTTTCGGTCGTGAATTTCCGCTTGTGTTCCTCCGAATAGAGTTCCCCAGCATACTCCAACGGCTTGCCACTGACGAGCGTTGCCGTCTGCCTTTCATCGAACCCGACAAGGCGGCAGAAGTTTTCGATACGGAGCATTTCACGGAAATAGGGAAACCATGCCGCCGCCTTTGCGATTACCGTTTTCAGAAACGATATTTCCTCCTTGTGCTTCGTTTCCTTGTCCACCATCTCCTTTCGGTGCTTCTGCTGCATATCC
Organism: Barnesiella propionica; assembly: GCF_025567045.1. NCBI lineage: Bacteria > Pseudomonadati > Bacteroidota > Bacteroidia > Bacteroidales > Barnesiellaceae > Barnesiella > Barnesiella propionica. The sequence goes on from NZ_JAOQJK010000005.1 coordinate 254,517, forward strand.
GACAGTTGTCGGCTGTGGTCTGCCTGCATGGTCTGTATCTTGTCTTGCAGTGCCTCTATCGTTTCCTCGTGGTCGGCAACCTCCCTATGCAGGGCGGTGTTCTCCCTTTCCAATGTCTTGACCTTGTTGCTGCCGAAAAGAGAACCGACACTCTCGGCGATGTTGGCGGCTGCGGTGGTTGCCGCCCCTTTCAGCTTCTCGGTCTGTATCTCTTTTTTCGCCTGCCTTAGTTCCTCCCGTGCCGTTTCTTTCTGCTGCTGCAAATCCACTACCTCCGCTTTCAGACTGTCGGCGAGTTTCTGTATGTCCCGATAATACTGCTGCGTGGACGTGTGGCGAGCCTTCGAGCCGTCTATGCCCCTTTGCAGCCCGTATTTCGCCATCGCTTCGGCATAGGTATCTTGGTAAGACTTCAATTTCAGCCGTGTCATAATATCGTCTGCGCACAGCCTTACGCTGTCGGTCGGCTTCTTGCGGTATCGCTTCTTCGCCTGTTCCTCCCTTTTCCTGCGCTTGCGCTCTCCCTTGACGATGGGGACGAGCGTAACGTGTATGTGCGGCGTTTCCTCGTCCCTGTGCAGGTGAGCCGCCACGATGTTCTCCTTTCCGAACGTGTCGGCGAAGTATTTCAGATTGTCGGCACACCACTCGTCCAACCTGCCCTCCCGTTCGATGCGCTCCATATCCTCGTGCGTTCCCGACACGTTGATGCGGATTGCCCGTACTTGGTTGCTGCCGATTTTACGTGTCAGCCCCGCTTCTTCCAGTCTTCTCTGAACAGCCGCCGAACGGTCTTTCACCCCGTCGGGGTATTCGATGAGCCTGCGGTTTAGGTGCGTGCGTGTGGGGTCGGCGTTCTTCGGTATGATGAAACGCTCGATATGGGCGGTCGTTCCGCTGTCGGAACCGTGCGCCTTTTCCATGTGTAAAACTACGAAACCCATATATTTTTCCTTTCTTACTTGACTTGTGAAACAATGATTTTCTGTATCTTCGGGGGCGGCAAAAGCCGTCCCCGATGGGGTGTGCAGAGGGGCTTGCCCCTTGCCTTATTGGGGAATTTTCAGCGATACGGAGTATTGCGGCTCGGAAAATTCCCTAATAAGCTATGGTATTTTCTCCGTAAATACCCTGCGGCGTGCCGTCTGTCTATCCGTCTGCCTTTCGGTGGTGGCTGTCCCTGCCGCCTGCTTGCCCGTATAACCCCACCTTATTTTTTCCCTTTCAGTCGGTGGGTGGCGGGGCGGTCGTTTCCGTTTTCAAAGGCTCTTTTGCATGGGGCGGTCGGATGCAAGGTTCAGGGGAAGAATACTACCCGAAGAATGAGGGTGGAGATTGTTCCCCTGACGGCGCAGCCGCCTGACCTTGAAGCCGACGTAAAGCCTCGTGCTTGCTTTGCCTTTGTAAACGGGAATGACTGCTCCGCTTGCCTGCGGTCGGGAAACAGCCCCTTTCCGTCCGTGTGACGGTATGACCGTATGAATGTATGACCGTATGACTGTATTACGGACTGATACCCCGACCGACTGACCGTTACGCCATCCATCGGTGGCTCGGCTCGGTGTCGGTAACGACAGACACGAACACCGTTGTTTTCTCTTTTCGCCCGTGCATAATCCTCTCCAACAATGCCTTGCGGACTTTCGCAGCCCCGAACGATTCCACACGGAAAGCGAGGGCGGCTATCGTTTCGAGGTTGTAAACCTCCGCACTGTATTTGTCCGATATGCGGACAGTGCGTTTTATGTCGTACTCTCTCAAAACTCCGCTCTTGCAAAGTGCCTTTATCCCTGCCCGAACCGTCGGGGCGATAACCCCGAACAGTTCGCAGATTTCCCACTCGGTCATGGCGGTTGCACCTATGTCGGTCGGCAAAGAGATACTGCCGTATTCGTCTATCGTGATGATGTTTCTTTCTTCTTTCATCGCTGTTCTGTTTTAAGGTTTTAAATGGCTCGGCAGATATTCTTTTCCATGTCCTCTAACTTGTGCGACAAGGTTTCCATGTCTTGGCTTATCTTCTGGGCGGTGATTTTGGCGTAAATCTGGGTGGTTTTTATGTTCGTGTGCCCCAAAAGGCGGCTCACCGTTTCGATGGGTACGCCGTGCGACAAAAGCACGGTCGTGGCGTTCGTGTGGCGTGCGACATGGTAGGTCAAACGCACCTTGAAACCGCATTGTCTGCCTATCCCTTTTAGTATCTTGTTGCAACTGCCGTTGCTCGGAACGGGGAACACATGACCGTCCCTTGCCAGTCCCTTGTATTTCTCTATGATACGTTTGGGAACGTCCAAAAGACGGATGTTCGATTCGGTGTTGGTTTTCTTTCTTCGGGTGATTATCCACAGGTTGCCGTCGAAGAATGTTTGCAGGCGGTCGGCGGTGAGGTTCTTCACATCGGAATACGCCAAACCCGTGAACACCGAAAAGACGAACAAGTCCCGTACAAGTTCGTGGGCGGCGTTCTTCATCGGTGCGTCCATGAGCGTTTGTATTTCCGTTTGGGTGAGGTAGCCCCTGTCCACGCTTTCGGGAGAGTTGATATATCCTGCAAAGGGGTTGAACGGCAAACGTCCGTCATTCCTCGCAATGGAAACGATGTGTTTCAACACAATCATGTAGCCCCACACGGTATTGGTACGGCATTTCTTTTCCGTTCTGAGGAAATACTCGAAGTCGTTGATGAAAGTGAGGTTGAGTTCCTTTAACGGAATATCCTCACGCTTGTAGGTATGGGGCAGGAACTCCCGAATATGGTTGCAGACCGTTTGATAGCGTCGGAATGTTCCCTGCGCCCTGCTGTGCCCGACTTTCTTCGCAAACTCGGCGTTGTGCTGCTCGAACAGCTTCAACAGGGTTTCCTGCTTGACGCCGATACCGAGATAGGCGTCTTTGAGTTTGGCGGCGGTAACATAACCGTCCGTCTGCATCAGTTCTTGATAGCGGCGGTTTACCTCTACACGGATTTTATCCACCGCAAGGTTGATTCTCTGCGCTTCGATGCTCTTGCCCGAAGCACGGTTGTTCTTCACGTCCCACAAGCGTGGGGGAACATCCATCTTGCAACTGAACTGTTTAATCTCGCCGTCCACTGTGATACGGCACATCAAAGGCAGGTTGCCGTTCGGCTTCTCGCTGCCTTTCTTCACGTAAAATAGAACCTTGAATGTACTACGCATAACTCACTCCTTTTTTTGGTTACAAAATTAAGTTACAGTGAGTTACCGACTGCTATGCAAATCTACGCAAATCGCAGAAAAAGAACCTTTTAGCAAGAAATCTGCACCCGTTACGAGAGTAATGAGGTGGTAACTGAACTCTTGCGCCGTTTGGCTTCATGTTGGCTTTCCGTTGGCTCTGCCCCATAGAAAAACAAAGCGTAACGAACGCTGTTTCAGCCAATTCGCTACGCTTTGCTCAAATTTTCTTTTCCGCTATGTGTTTATTTTAAAACAATTCTAATTGTTGATAGGGTGCAATAACCTTCTTTTGTTTTATGCCTTGGAATATTTCCATATTTCCGAATTGTTTGTCGGTAATACACAAAATGCCTATATTACCTGTTTCGGGTATCAAACTCTTTATTCGTTTCATATGAACTTCCGCATTATCCCGGCTGGCACAATGCCTTACATATATCGAGAACTGGAACATGGTGAAACCATCTTGCATTAATTTCTTACGGAAATCGCTGTATATTTTACGTTCTTTTTTAGTTTCGGTAGGTAAATCGAAAAAGACGAGTATCCACATGATTTGATATTCACTGAATAGTTCCATTTATAGTTCGGGGTATATTATTTTGCGTGATACTCCAGAAAAACAACGGGACAGGGATGCCGTGGTCTGGCTGGCGGCGAGCATGAGCGGACTTCGTTTTCCATCTATAGTTACGTCAAGGACAGGAATTGAGAGCAATCGTGATTTTATTGTTGGATTTAGTATGGTATAATCTGTTTCCGTATCGGTTATTTCGACAATATATTTGTCGATGTAGGGACGATATGGTTCCATGATATCATCGGCCAGGCAGTATGCGTTATAACGGTTATGGTGATGAATGCCGAGAGTCGGCAGCAAGCCTGAAGATACGAGAGCTCTTGCTATGATGGCCCGCAAGATGGCATAGCCGTAATTTAGCAAATTGTTTGGTGGAATGCCATCCCGGTTCCTTGTAAATCCGGGCAGATGCGGAAAAAGATTGGACCAATAATAAGCAGCCGCTCGTGCTTCGAGGTTATCGGGATCTCCGCTGCGGATATTCCGGGACCAGTTTATCATATTGCCAACAGTAATATTTCTGCATTTTTGGAGGACGGCCGCCTGATTGGCTATTTTGATTTGGACGGTTTGCTGCCAAAGTTGTTTTTGCAGGGGAAGTGAGGCGGATAGTTGTTGCCTGAAACGTTCGTTTTGAATACTGTTTCCGCAAAGAGGCAACATAAGTCCGACCGGCAACCGGCTACTGTCACAGGTGATTATGGCACAATTATTTTCCAGCAGGCTTTCGAGTAGTCCCTGTGTAAGTGTAATCTGTTTATGGTCCAATACTACGACTCCGATATCTTCGATGGGAATAGACCGTACAGCACTCTTTTTAAAATCTTCCGGAAGATTTTTATTTTTCTCAACTTCCGGAAGATGTAGAACCAGTTGAGAATTTTTAAGACTCAGGTAAGCTGGGTTCCCGAAATAAAGAGTTTTCTTAATCATAAGATGAAATTTTTCCTAAAATATCGATCTTTATTTTATGGGGATTCATTTTTTTCCAGAAGTTTGTTTCTCCGGTTCGTATAACCTTTCCTAAACGAGAGGAAAGAGCTACGTTTTTAACCCCGTTATATTTGTCTTCTACACTTGTTTCATATTGTTGCCTGAAGTAATAGTCCCCGCTCGCAAGTTTTTGCACCCGGTAAATGTAAGGATTCAAAACTGCAGAGTTTTCTGCTTCTATTGCATCTCGGAAAAGTGTTTCATCCATATTCAGAACGAACATATCATTTTGTTGCAGACTGGTCTGAAAGTTCCAGTCAGGAAGAGGAAGTAAGGAAAGAAAAGCTTCCGGAAGGTCTTTCTGTTCCTGTATGCTATTCCACACTTCCCGTGGCTGTATAATAATCATGGGTATCTTGTGTCTCTTTCGTTCTACGGCATGCCAGAATGTAACTACATGTTCATGCAGTTTTCCTTGTTCATCGGTATAAAGAGCTACATGGTGGTTATTTGCAGGCTTTACGAAACTGATGGGTTCATGTGCCGTATTGTATCTGAGAGGAATTACGGCCGAGAGTCCGGCTTTGCAGCGTACGCTTTTGACAGGTATTGTTTTGTAGGGGTCTATAAAGACGGGACGGGTATCCACATCTTTCAGGTTTGCCAATGCTTTTTTGACGTCACAGGTGTAATCACTCCCTTCTGCAAATCCTTCGTTCAGACGATTCAGTATAACTTTCCTGGCTCTTTTATCGACGATGGAATTAAGTACGTTTGCTATTTTATCATCTGTCTTTTTTTGTATTTCTCCGGTTTTTTTGTTAAATACTTTTTTCGAGGAATAAGTTTCTTTTCCCGAGAACAGGAAACCGTTACCGACTCCCAGTTTGTATTTGATAACGATTTCTTCCTTAACAGAGCTTTTTCCGGTTGCCGGATCTTTTTCGGTGAGATTTATTCTTCCATATACCGATTCCTGGTGCAGGGCCCCTTTAGGGATGATAACTCCGGTCTGGCATATTTTTCTTTTTCCGTTTATATATTTTATCTGTTTTCCTACAGTCGCTCCTTTTTTACCGGCTTTAAAAGAAATACATATGGCTGCCGCATGATTTTTGACTTCTTGCTTTGAAAAATGAGTATGGGATAATATCCACTTTTCCAGGTTTACGGGCTTGTCTTTAATATCGGATATGTTTGAATCTCCGGTCTCCTGTTTTGATTGGGCATTGAGGTGATTGATCCGTTGAATGAAGCTTTGCCGGGTACAGGCTATTGTCAGTGCGTCTATAGCATGGTGACGATGGTCCATGCGTTTGTTCCATCCTATGATTTTTTCCCGGGGGCCTTGTCCCGAATCGGGATTTTTATATAATTCTGTCATTCCCATCTCTTTATATACAGGGAAGTGAAAATCGTGAAGAACGGTGTCCCATCCCCATACATGTTTTACGAAGTCGGTAATGCTGCCGCTGGTAGTCGATACATTCCGGCATATCCGGGTAAGAATATCTTTTGCTTTACGGGATATGTACTGGGTTTCTCTCAGTTGCCGTTCTATAAAATCCTGAGGGATATCGGCCTCGGTTGTCAACAATCTTTCCCGTTTAGTACTTGTAATTTTTCCTTCATTATAGTAGAGCTCTATGCGTTGAATGTAGCTGTTGAACTCTTCTTCCGGCTTGGATTTCATATAATCGTAAGCTGTGCGGTTATTCTTTTCCCGGTTGCATTTGCGACAGGAACATACTTTATTGTTAAAGCTGTTATCGAAGAAGCGGGATCTGGGCAGGATGTGCTCTATTTCCACATCAAAACCGTCGAGAAATTCCCGAACGTTTACCGGTTGTCCGCAATAAAAACATTTTTGTTGTGCTTCTTCCCATAAACGGTATTTTTGTATGCGGTTAAGGCTAGGGGAACCGTACTCCTTTATCCTGTCTGCAATGCGTTTGTTATTTTTTTCTTGTTCACGCATATTTTTGTCGGTCCTGGCTCGTTCTTCCCGGCTTTGTTTCAACTCCCGGGCCAGCTCCACCCGTATTTCATCCATTCTCCCGTAACGGTCAGTAATAGCGTTTACAACTTTTATCATCTGGTTGAGTATTTTCTCAACGATAGGTTGCCGGAGCTCGTTCTTCTGAATGGGTTCGAGTTTGAGGGAAAGCTCCCGGTTTTCGTTCTCTTCTTTTGTAAGACTTTCGGAATGCCGGAAACCTGCCATTTGACAGGCTTCGCTGTACATATACCCTTGCATCAGGAAAGGTAGAATACGCCGGATGGCTTTAGCGGATTTGTTGCCGAATCCCGGGGTAACAAAATCGGTTTTATATAGGTTTGAAATTATTTCTTCGTCGGTAATATCGAATTGTTTTTTCAGTGCGGATGCCAGTTCGTCTTTATCATTAATGGAATAGACAATATGCCACAATCTGTATAAAGGTTCTTTTTCCATATCGGCACTGATAACGGGAATGATTTCTCCGGTTTCTGTATCTACCATTCCGGAGTCTTTTTCGTCTAACCGGAATCTCAACATTCTATCAGAAAGAGGATATTCTTTCAGTATCTTTTTCAATGCCGTTTTGGTCGTATTGCCGAGTAATCCCCGTCCGATGGCTTTTCCTCCCCACCAGCCGTCGGCTTTGGATATTTCCAATATCCGGTAAAGTTCTTTCAAAGTAAGTTTTTCATTATTGTCGAGATAGTCGAAAAGCATCTGTTTTTGTTGCAGGGTTATTTCGAAAGTTTCTCCTTTCTTGTTTTTCAGGGTGAGATTATTGATGCTTTCCCATATTTTACAGACTTGGAAAAGCGGCGAGCTTTTGGGTGCTACTTTAGGGCCGTTATATATGGCCTTTCCCGCATTATTGAGATAAGATTTTTTTTCGAATTCACACAGTGAGATAAGATGTTTGCAGGATTTTAGCTTTCTCTGGTAATAGATAATCTCGTTTCTTATTTTATTAATTACTTTCTCGGTGAGCAGATCCGGGTAATATTTTTGCTGACAAGACATGATACGGTCGTATTCTTCCATATAAGCTTCCCGGGGAAATATTTGGTCTTTGATGCGGTAGGTATAGAACGTACCGTTTTCATGGGTAACAGCAGTTTCTTTTAACCGGGAATAAAAGTATTGTCCTATTGTCAGGTCCAACTGTTTAATTGTATCATATCTGGAAGCAATATGTTTTAAGTATTCGCTCTGTTTTTTATCTTTGCCGGACTCATCGTTTTTCACCGGCTTATATCCTCTTTTTTGATTGAGATGATACAGTACTCTTCCTATCTCGGGTAAACTGAGCTTTTCTCCGGGCGTGGCGGCCCGGGCTCTTAATTCCCATAGTTGCAATACGGGTAGCTTTATGAGATTTTCATCAGGCAGCATATACAATGCTTTGAGAACACCTGTCAGATTTTCCCTTCTCTGCTGGTAGCGGTCATATCCTTTGCGTGCAGTACGGGAGTTTGTCCTGTCCTGGTTTTTGGAAATGGTATTTCCTGTTGAAAATTGAGTAGCGTCGTCGGTCGTGAGCGGAATGAGACGTACGCCCATATCTATGATTTTTGCAGGATTATTATTATCGTCTGCTTGTATAATGGCCCATCCTATGCTGCTGGTCCCCAAATCCAATCCTAATACTTTTTTCATGCTATTGATTTTCAGGTTTCTCATATATTTTATCCTCTTCCTTTTAATAAGGAATTCTCTAAAATAATAAATTATTTTTAATAATAGGTATAAATATGATTTTTTTTGTTATATTTGTGGTACAAAAAATAGACTAATCACAATAAGGAGAATTCCGTTGTGTAAACATGTGAGGCGGGGGTAACGAATGTTATCGCTCGCCTTTTACTTAAAGCACAATAGTAAATAGAATTTTGTATTGAACAAAAATAGACTGTACAATACAGTCTATTTTAAATGATAAAAATACATATTATTGCTTCTGGGAAAACTCCATTTGATATTTGGATATAAATATGTTTATTTCAAATAAATTTTAATCGTGTCGGTAATTAGAGGTTTATTGTTACAGATAATATAGTTGCATGGTAAGATAAACATCATTGCGGTATCTGTGCTGTATGGAACATCGGAATGCAGATTAAAATTCAAAGTAATAGTTTTATTTTCCGCCTTATTAATTTTGTCATGGTGTAACGTTTTATCATCAATCGAGAATTTCATGTTTTTCATTTTTATTGACGTAGGATAAAACTTTATTTTTAATGAATCGGGTTGAATTAAATATGCTCCATTAAATTCTTGAACTATAAATATTGCGGTTGAAAACTTAAAACCGTTTATTGCTATAGTTCCGCATTCGGAAGTTAGCGTCCAGTTTTTTACATCGTTTATACTGAGCGGTCTGGAATAATCGCATGAAATAAATAGAATTCCAATGCAAAGACCGAAAAGAGAGTGCAAAATATATTTACCACCAATAGCTTTCATTTGCTTGATCTTCAAAATAATTATATGATTTTAAAAATTCACCTCCTCGTAGCCAGGCATTTATTCCTTGTAATCCATAATTTGGTAAGAACATATCCCCCAAAGATCGGGACTGCCATAAATGGTGTAACTCATGCGGATATAATGTTGGATCTTCAAAGAGCCTACTGTTACCGATAACAGAATGTGCGCCCATTCCTGAGTACCAGTATTTAGGATTATAGAATTTGTCGATAATTCCACCGGTATAATTTAGTGATAAATTTTTCCAATCGAAATTAACTTTTCCTCCTAGTGCTAAATTTGCAAATCCGAATGTATTCATGGCAATATTACCTAAATTATTTTGCCATTGTAACAATTTTTCTCCTTTGCCAAGAGTAAGATTAAGAGGTCCAACTCCAAGTGTAACTTTAGAGAAGGGATCTTCTCCTTTTGCCCAATTATTTCCCATGGAATTTCCGGCGGTTCCTATCATTTGGTAACCAAGTTTCCCTCCCAATTTTGCAAAAGTATTACTAGAACCGAATGCTTTTACCATACCAAATCCACCTGTAGCTGTCCATGCTCCTGTTGCCGCTCCTGTTATTCCTGCTTTCCATGCGCCATTCCATCCTCCTCCTGATAAAGTATTCATGCCGATATTAATAGAAGCACTGTTGATAATTGAGCTTGTAACACCCCATGCTTTAGTAGCAACATTTATTGATTGGCCTGCGACTGTTGCCGTTGTAGTCATTCCTGCTGCTCCAATTGCCGCAGAAAACATACCACCTGCAGTTGCACCTACAAATGCACCAGCAATGGCTCCTTGCCATGCATTAGATTTCCAATTCCAAAATGCCGCAGTTCCTGATTGAATAGATGCTCCAGTATAAGCACCAACAACAGCTCCAATAATAACAGGAATGAACCAAACTATTTCTCCTGATGGATCAATATAGCTTAATGGATTGTTTAATCCATAGGCATACCGGTTATAATTTAACCACTTATCTGGTGCTTGTACGAACGGATCCGGAGAAAAGAAGCAGGCGGTAAGTGGATCATATACCCGTCCGTTCATATTTATTATTCCGAATTCGTCCAGATGTTCGTGCATGGTATATCCCCGGTTTAGCGACCAAACGTGCCGGGAATCTTTTTGAGACCAGTCTTCGGGATTACGACGGTTTCCCCACGGATCGAAAGAGTGACGTTCGAGGACGTTGCCGTTTTCATCGGTAATGGCTAATAGGTTATTCTGGTAATCGGTATATAAAAATAACAAACTGTCTCTTCCGTTTTCGATATAAACAGCTCCTCCGGGCAGATAATGAATTTTCCGGATATTTCCTGAAGAATTAATTTCTTCTTCATAATTTTCTATATAGTAACGTGTTATTTTTTTTACTTTTCCTTGGGTATAAACCGATAATTTTCTCTGGTCGTCTACCCCATAAATTATATCGTATTGTTTATCTCCTTCACTTAAAGTTTTAACTTTCTTAAAATCGGTATAACCGATCGTCAGATCGTTTGTCGGAATGGAGGATGGGGTACCCAAAACAGATGTCAGGGCATCGGGCTTGCTATTTCCTTCTCCATAGGTTAAGCTATAGTTATCAAGAGTGCTGGTCGTAGCGATAGTTCCTGTAGGGTTATAGGTCATATTATCGGATTTAAGCCATATGTTGTTTTTATAAATATGCCAGCCTGTCAGCCTGTTCAGGTCGTCGTATGTGAATGTCTCTTTATGTCCGGTAATTTTATCGATGCGGAAATCCAGGTTGCTCTTATCGGTGAATGAAAATTCCATATCTGCTATTCCCGGAGTTCTCATGGACACGGGATATCCCCGGCTATCGAATTCTGATATAGATTCCCGGTCTCCCCGTTTCATTTTTGTCAATTGTCCTTTCGCATTACTTTGTAACGCTTGCCAAATGAGTCGGTTTTTTACATCTTTTATTTGCGTAAGATTTCCGTATTCATCATATATATTTGTCGTGTAATATCCTGAAGTGTAAATACCTTTTTTTACACGGTCCAGCCTGTCATATTCAGTCATTTGATAGAATATTTTTCCTTTAATATTTTCTTTTATACTGATAATCCTGTTCAAATCGTCGTATCCCAGTTCCTGTTTATGTTGCCCTTCTATATTTACGGAACTGAGCCTGTGATATGTATCATAATTATAAACCGTGTTTTCCCCATTTCGTGAGATCTGTTGCAGCAGCCCGTCATCGCTGTAAGTATATGTAGTAATGACGTCGTCCTGGCCGAGATGTATTTTTTGTCGTTCCGATATCATTTCTCCGAATCCGTTGTATTCATTATATATGGTTCCGGCATCAGGATCGATCAGTTTTATCCGGTTTCCTTGCAGATCGTATTCCATGCGGATGGATGGTCTATCTTCCGGGGTAGTGCTTTTTATTTGTCCCGACGGATAATAGGTATATACGACGGATTTTCCGTTATGTTTGCTTATGACCGTTTGTCCTGCGCTGTTGACCGTAGTCTCTCTCGTCTCTCCCGGGGTAGTTACGATTGTCGTAGCCCCGTTATATGTTGTGGAGACCGTGCCTTGTGGAGTGATTACCGAAACAGGCCGTTTGAAGTTATCGTACGTATATGTTTTAGCCCAAGTAACTGTATTTCCTGCGAAAAACGGTTCGGATTCGCGGAATACGGTACCATCGGTATTATACTCTGTAATTACTGAGATTTTGTTTCCGTTAAGTCCATAAGAATCCTGTTGTATTTTTCTCCTGAACGGGTCATACCAGATGGTAACAGGTGCTTTTCCGGAAGTCTCGGTGTGTCGGTAGAATTTTGCATTCCGGGGACTCCCGGCAGAGGCCCATAATATCTGCTCTCCGGTTCGGACTCCTGTGGGATATATTGTTTCGACAAGTTTTCCGAGTTCGTTATATTTATAATAAGTCGTTAATCCCAGGTGGTCCGTTTGGCTTTGTAATAAACCGGTATTTTGATCCCATTCATAGGTATTGGTTTGTCCTGATTCGTTTTCTTCCCGGATCAAAAAATAACCGTTTTCATCATATGTTTTTCTTGTCGTTCTTTTTTTGTTGTTTGCAATTATATCCTTTTGTATTTCATTTCCGAAAATATCGTATGTGTATTGCGTGATAAGGCCATTATCGTGGTTTGGATCCTGATTCATTTTTATGATGTTTCCTTGGTCGTCATATTCGAAATCTGTAGTTCTTGTCAAACTACCTTCTCTTGATGTTGTCGTAACGGCCATATGGCTTATCTTATTTTTGCACCAACCTCCTTTTTGTATGTAGCTTAAATTCTGTGTTTCGGTAATATCTCCCTTTGTGTTTTTTATCGTAAGGGGGTTTCCTGTGTCGTCCAGATCTATAATTTGTTTTTTTGAACTTAATCCGGTAAGATGGTCTTTATCGGTTTGTTCCGCTATATATGTATATATTCGTTTTCCGCCTAACGGGTTTATATTTGTAACATAATTGACAGAGGAGATGGAGTCTCCATGGATTGTAGTCTCGGTTTGTCCGGTTATATATGGAACATAATATATGTTGTTATAACTAAAATTGGTTGTCGTGACTTTATTCTGAGGGATATTGGAGGATTCCACAGATTCGAAACCAAGAAATCCCTTCCCTTGCAGATGTACTCTCCCGTTCTTATATTTCATTTTGGTTTCGTACATAATGTCTCCGCTGCCTTCACTATAATTGTCAACGACTTTCAGACCCCTGTTGAGAAAACAAACAGGATAATCATATGTATAATTATTACATGTGTATATATCGGTATCGAATGTCGGTTTATAGTTGATAAGAGTCTTTTGTCCTAATCCGTTTGTAATTTCTTTGACATAAAAACTTTCATCATTTTTTCCATAAGTGTATAATGACATTCTACTCATACCGCTATTACAAGGATAATAATAGGTGTTTTCTAAAATATCATCGCGTCCGTTACCATTAAAGTCTGAAACTACTATTGCATTATTAATTAATGCTTTGGAATGAGTCGTGATCGTAAAAGTACGGGATGTACTGAATCCGATAACGAGATTTCCCTGATAATAACAGGCAAAATCACTTTTCCCGTCACCGTTATAATCTCCTATATGCAGTTTTATTAGGTATTTTTGCATGAAAGGGAGAACTTTTGTTTCGAAACTGTTTCCTTTGGAAAAATGGATAGCTGTTTCGTTGTCATCATCTCCTCCGTATTGTACCACCTTTTGGGTCAGAAGATCTGTTTTTCCGTCCCCATTAAAATCTCCGAAGTAGATACCTGTGTTGACATTTGGATAATCTCCGCTGATAAGAAGTGCAAATGTCGGAGTAGTGCCGTTTTCCTGTAAAGTATAGATGCGAAAACCATTGTTGTGTAATATTATTACATCGCTTTTTCCATCTCCGTTAAAATCCAGAAGATATCTGTTGTTCGGGAATGTTGGTGTATGATTTTGTGTTCCCCAAGTAATTCCTCCTCCACCTATCGATGTAAAGGAATAATTATTGAATTTTAGAACTTGGGTGTTGGCTTCATTTAATATCTCGTGTATTCCGTCTCCGTCAAAGTCCCCTGCTATTGCTTTCTTTGTACTGCTCATAGAACATCTGGATGTGAACGAATTACCGTTGTAAGTATATAACTGATGACTATAATTATTACCATCTTTTTTTATCAACAAGAAATCGCAAAATCCGTCTCCATTAAAATCTGCGGTCAATATGTCATCGATTTCAGTCTTATTAGAGAGTTGAATATATGAGGTATTGCTGAATTGGTTTGATGAAGAATCTGCTAAATATAATGATATCCGGAATGTTTCATTATTATAAACTAAAAAATCTGTGCGTCCGTCTCCGTTGAAATCGGCGTAATAAAATTGATTGGAGACATTTGAGCACAGATCGATGGGTGTCAAACTTTGAGTACTCAATGTATTGTCTTTTGTTCCCCATAAGATTTGAGTAGGATTATAATGACTGTTTTGTTTACTTAGTTTAATGGCGGTTACTTTTGATTGTGCCGGGTCATAATCGTATGCAATATTATATTTATATAATAAGGTATTACCTTTTTTTATTTCAATCAGATTTAGTAATCGTGTTATAACAGTTTTGATATTGTAGATGTATCCATTTTGGACATCGGGCCGTTCATTATATGAAAAATTTATAGTGTACATAGGAGGAGTATCTGCGATAGAGTTTCCTCCGTATTCTATTTTACTCAACCTTACATCGCAATAATCGACAGCACTTTCATCTTTGGTATAACTATATTTTATATAGTTCCCATTAGCATCGGTTGCTTTTGATATAAACCAGGTTAATATTTTGTTATACAATGATAGTTTGGAATCGGTGGTTGAACCGTATTCTATGGTAAGTCCGTCTTTGGTTTTTACTTCAAAATAGCCGGGTGATTTAAAAGATATATCATTGTAGTTTTCTATTTCGGTGCGATATTTGGCATTTGTGTTCAGATTATTCCCCGAAACTAATAATAACCGTTGACCATCGAGAACTAAATTATCTTGTGCGTTTATTTGTAATGGTGTTACTTTTCCGTCATAGTATAATGAACTTCCGGTACGGGATATCATGGAAAGGTTACCTAGACTCCATCCCCAGCCCATGATGCCGTTCCGTCCCATGCTGCTATAAACAAGAGACATGGATGGTTGTATGTCATTGTTCCCAGCCGGGCATTCTATGGGAATAGAATATGTGGCTCCACCTATGTTATTAACGGAAAATTGTCCTGTAACCGAACCGACGGCTCCTCCTTGAGGAGATATGGTACCGTCTGGTTCGGCATAAAGATTTTCTGTAGGAATAAATAATAGTCCGGGATCAATCGATATGTCCAGTTTATCAGATGTTGATGGTGTATATACGAAGCCCGGTTTTAACGATACAAAATCTCGTGCTATATATGATTTGGTGCTACCGGATTCATTCGTATTTAACTCATAACTGATCTGCTGTCCAAATGCGCTTAATAACCATCCGCAGAATAATATGATTGCAAGATGACGTTTATATGATGATCCCATTTTTCCGATAACTTTATTGCAGTTTACTTTCCAGTTCTTTAATTTTTTCTTCTTGTTTGATGATATAAAGAGTCAGTTCTTCTATTTTTTGCAATAGCTTAATCTGCATATCTACCAGACTCATGCCGTTTTCTTTTACTTCGGCAGCAGACGGGATGCCAGAGAGATGGCCGTTTTTCTGAATAAACTGATGAACTTCTTTCAGATCGGGGAGTTTATAATTTTTTTCGAAGACAAAATCGGCAAAATTATCTACCGATTCTACTTTAATTTCGGCAGCCCGGATGGTTCCTTTAACATCTAATGTATATTGAGGATTGGAAGTGTTTATACCTACCCGGCCATTGTTTACAACAGAGAGAAAAGATCTCCATTGACTCGGAGCTTCCCAATACACATTTCCAATCACAAACTTGTCTTCGCCACTCTGATCGTCTGCGATAGTTACCCGAAGTTCCGATTTGTTTGGGTCTGTGTTATATCGTGCGATTGACATTTCATCATCTGGCGAATCTACACCACGAAAAAGAATTTTATTACCGTATCCTGTAACACCGGTTTTTTCTATTCCAACTGAAATATTTCCGTCTACTGTCAGTTTTTCATTAGGAGTGGTAGTCCCTATTCCTACATTTCCGTTGGAATACAAAGCAGTTATTCGGCTTGTTCCGTTTGTTAATAAATTTAAATTTTGCCGGGCTGCAGTATTTATTTCTCCGGCTGATAACATGATCGGTTTACTGAATAAGAATCTGGTACTATTTGTGCTTATTCTGACATTGGTGGCAGTTGGAGCTATATTTATATTGTTGTTTCCGTTTTTTATGTTTACAGGTCCTTGGATAGAGCCGTTTATGTGTAGTTTTTCGAGAGGTTTTGCAACACCGATTCCTATATTACCTTCAATAAGGGTGTTGCCTGTTATATGTACGTCATTAGCTATAGTATAACTTTCGTCCGGAGAAAAATTAATGGTAAAACCTCTGTAAGTCCCGTCACCGCCAGGATAATCTTGAGTAGTAAAAACTATTTTCGCTTTTCCATTCGCGGTTTTGGTTGTAATATCTTTAATTGAAGGATAGGGACCGGCTAATAATATATCATTCCCATTATCGTCTACATCGTAAATGAAGAGATTGTCATCTCCACCTAAATCTACAGAACAATTGAATTTAATGAGTTTGCTTTCCCCAATATTGATGTTCCAGGTCTCAGTCAGATATGCGGGACACTGTGCATCGGCATATATAACGGAAACAGTTCCGGTTGATTGATTTAAATCGTGTGTTCTTACTTCGGCTGCATACGAATAGTCTTGTGAAAAAAATAAAGCTAAAATGATAATGAATAAAGTTCTAAAATGTGTTTTCATGTTATTGATATGATTAATTGATGGCTATATATAATTTTTATTGTTTTATGATTTTGAAGAATTTATTCTTTTCTTTGATGGAGACCTTTAGTATATACCAATTGGCCAGATATGATGCCATGTTTATTTTTATCGGAGATTCCTCCGGGCTAGCGGTGATGTTTTGTAATAATGCTCCTTGTGAATCGTAAAGAGAAAGATTTATCGTACATTCTTCACTAACCCCTGAAATCCCTACAGATAATATGTCTTTTGTAGGATTTGGATAGATTGAGATATGCTGTTCTTCCGGTATTTGTTCTGTGTATACTGAATCTGAAAATTGTTGCAGAGGAGGTTTTTTGAACGTAGATATAACATATTTTCTTGAGATACGATTTCCCGCGGCATCATATTCATATTGGATCTTATTTTGAGATATACTTGCCGCTTCTTGATGATAAAGCAACATTAACATAAGTATAAAAATACAAAACAAGTGATTCGGATTTTTTGTTTTCACGGTAGTTATATATATAATTTTATTTACATTATCAAAACTAATTATATAAAACATAAAATACAAATAAAAATGAATATATTTTGTTATTAATTACGAATTGTTATAACACAATATTTATTAAAAGAAGCAATTCTATTTCTCGTTTAATTATTATTTTTATTTATAATGTCGGTGATTTATTAAATTATAGCCGGTTATGGTGCGGTCATATATTTTTCCGTAAAAGTGTCTTGAGATATAAAATACCCGCTATCTGTCAAAAAACTTTGACAGATAGCGGGTATTTTAAAAAAGGTAAATAAGTTAGCCTAGTTCTACTTTTTGTGTCGGTGCTTTTCTTTCGTTTCGTTCGTTTACTGCGCTAATGACTGTTCGGGCAAGATCGGCAAAAGCTAATCCCGTAATACTATTTGGATTCAGAGCAACAGGCTTTCCTTCGTCTCCTCCTTCCCGGATGCTTTGTACGATAGGAATCTGGCCTAATAAACGCACATTCATTTCTTCTGCGAGTTTCTTGCATCCTTCTTTCCCGAATATATAATAACGGTTCTCGGGCAACTCTGCCGGGGTGAACCATGACATGTTCTCTACGAGTCCCAGTATAGGGACATTTATTTTTTCTCCGGTGAACATGTTTATCCCTTTGCGGGCGTCTGCCAGGGCTACTTCCTGAGGTGTGCTTACGACTATGGCTCCAGTGATACCGAGAGTCTGGACCAGGGTGAGATGAATATCGCTGGTTCCCGGCGGAAGATCGAGTATAAAGTAATCCAGTTCTCCCCAAGCCCCGTCCGTAATCAATTGTTTTAATGCATTGCTAGCCATTCCTCCACGCCATACTACTGCACTGTCTTTATCTACGAAAAAGCCTATTGACAAGATTTTTACGCCATATTTTTCTATAGGTATAATTAGTTCTCTTCCGCCGATATTTTCGGCGTAAGGCCTTTCTTCTTCAGTGCCGAACATTTTAGGCACCGATGGCCCGAAAATATCGGCATCCAGTAATCCTACTTTGTAACCTTGTTGTGACAGAGCAACAGCCAGATTGGATGCTACCGTCGATTTTCCTACGCCGCCTTTGCCCGATGAAACGGCAATGATATTTTTAACTTCGGGAAGAGGGTTCTGTGGATCAGGCCGGTTTAGTTGTTTTGCTTTTACACTTATATTGCCTTTAATTTCTACTTCAGGACTTACGTATGTTATAATTGCTGTTTCGGCTGCTTTTACTACCGAACGCATGAACGGATCGTTAGGTTTGTCGAAAATGATGGAAAAGCTTACTTTATTGCCGTCGATACGGATATTGTCATCTATCATTTCCGCTTCCACCAGATTTTTTCCATTTCCAGGATACCGAACTTTGGAAAGGGCGTCCAATATCAGTTTGGGATATAATTTTATCATGATAAAAGTGTTTTATATGTTTCCTTATAAAGCAGGAATATATTCATTTTTCTTTATTACTTTGCTTGCCACTGCGTTTCCCTCGGTTGAAGCTTCTGTAGCTGTCATATTCTATCTCTGTATCCGGTTCAATCAATGTATTACGTGGTTCACAAATAAACTTGATATACTTGATAGATAAACCCCTTTCCAACCATTGTTGTTCGTAAAAAGTTTTAATACTCAGTATATCGTCGTCTATTCCCGAATTGTACAGATCTTCGCATTGCAGGAGTACCGGGTAGTTATTGGCTTTTACCATCTCGCAGGTATATGTGTACATAAAATGACTGTCGCTTTTGAGGTGTATGATACCCGAAGGGCTGAGTATCTTTCGGTATAACTCCATGAAACGCGTAGAGGTGAGACGCTTGCGTGTTTTTTTCATTTGCGGATCGGGGAATGTGATCCATATTTCAGATATTTCTCCTTCACTGAAAAATCGGTCTATAAGTTCAATATGTGTCCGTAAAAAAGCTACGTTGGTGATTTCTTCTTCTATTGCCTCCTTTGCTCCAGTCCACATGCGTGCTCCTTTTATGTCTATCCCGATGAAATTTTTATCAGGATATTTACGCGCTAATCCGGTTGCGTACTCTCCTTTTCCACATCCTAATTCCAGAACGATCGGGTTGTTGTTTTTGAAAAATAACTCATTCCATCGTCCTTGCATATCGAATCCTTTTTCTTGCAACGCTCCGAAAGGATATTGGAATACGTGAGGATATGAATCCATGTCGCTGAATTTCTGTAATTTATTTTTGCCCATGTAGTATGTTTTATTTTGCAAAAATACAAAAATGATTTAAGAATAGGATGGTAACAAGGTATATTCATTGAGGTATTTAATTGCTGAAAAATATTTTACAGTTTTAGACATATTATTCTTTTGGCAATGGAAAAATGAAATGGGCGTAAATATGTATGTTTCTTTTTTACACTTTCTTTATCCCCTGTTCAGGATAAATTCGATAAGAAAATATGTATTGAGATGTAGGGGGTTACATGCGGCTGTCGATGCGTATGATATTTTCTACGATAAACAGGTCCCGTATTTCATTCTTTGGAATTTCTATATCATCATATTCTGTATTTTCACTCCTTAATATGATCCATTTGGGATCATTATGTTTACGGATATACTTAACCATCCTGTAATCATCCAGTAAAATAACATATATGTGTCCCCAAAAAATGATACCGGTATTTTTGATTTCACGTATAGCAATATAATCTCCGTCGCATAGTACAGGTTTCATGCTGTCACCGCTAACTTTTACAATATGGCTGTCCGGGCGTACATAGGGTATATCTATACTTCCAATAACATAATCCGAGGAGAACATTCGTTCCCGCGATAGAGGGCCTGCTGTCACATCAATATCATATACTTTGGCTCCTTGTTGTTGGGAGTTGTGTATGGCATCGGGGGCGACAGATAATGTTTTTATAAGATTCATGCTTTCGGCATATGATTGGGGGCCAAGTCCTGATACGAGCCATTCCTTTGATATACCCATGTTTACTACTATCTTATTGAGAAGTGAGTCATTTACAGGCAGCTTTCCGCTCATGTGTTTTGAAAAGTTGGATGCATCTATGCGAATCTGTTTCGAAAATTCCGCCTGTGATAATCCTTTTTCCTGTATTAATAGCTTTATTCTCTGAATGATATCTTCATTTTTCATGTTCAATATGATATTAATTGATTTTGTATGGTAAATTTACAACAATAAATTTGGATATATAGTAAAATAACAATTATATTTGTGCTTGATATTTTCCGAAAGATAATTATAATATATTATATACAAAATAAATAGCGTGTAAATTAATAAAAAGTAACAAAGTTGTAAATAAAGTCTTGTGGTAAAATAGTTAATAATTTTGGAAGAATAGGCTTGTGAAATGGGGTAAAAATACAAGTTTCAAGACTTGGTTTTACAACTTTGTTTATGATTTATATAATAACAATTACATAAGTTTCTTGTTATATTCAATAGATATATAGGGCGTGTTCCGGCAGGCATAGTGTTGCGGATGGGGGTGTTATCATATGGATAAACGGGAATCGCTGAGCTTATCGGATCTAAAAAGTATGAGGGGGCATTTGCTCCCTTTATATTTTTATATCGTATAATATATGTGTGGGCCGATGTTCCCGGGGTAATTGCAGATGTCCGAAACTATATTTTCTTTGTATTCCTATTTTTTTCAAGATACGTTCCGAGTGTTTATAGAGGATTGAAGTGAAAGAGTATATTTTATTTATTTTAATAGTTTAGCCTTTTCTATGCAACCTTTGGCTGCTTCTGTCGCATATCCTTTTCCCCATGTGCATCGTATGTCAGCTCCAGACTATTTCAATGCCGGGTGTGAAGTCCGCATCGAAGCCAATCTGATGAAGCCCCGGGTAACCTATAAATTTTGTATCATATTTTCGTTCCACAGCAAATAAACCGCATCCTTCGGTCTTTATCTCTTTGAGAAGAAGATCGTAGAATTGTATAGACTCATTTTCAGTTAATGGTTTTGGAAAAAACTGCATAACTGATGTCTTGATTCATACGAATGGATGGAAGTAAGTTTGTATTGTTCCAGTCGCGTAAAATAAGTCTGGGAGTTTCGGGATAAGTTTTCATTAGATTGTAAGATAAAAAAAGTCGCTTCAGTAATGAAGCGACTTTTGAATTATAAAAGTAACAGATTATCCGTTTACTTTAGCCATGTGAGCGATCAAATCGAGAACTTTATTAGAGTAACCGATTTCATTGTCATACCAAGAAACAACTTTTACAAATGTGTCGGTTAACGCGATACCCGCTTTAGCGTCAAAAATAGAAGTACGAGGATCGCCGAGGAAGTCAGAAGAAACAACAGCATCTTCTGTATAACCCAGAATTCCTTTCAATTCGCCTTCAGCAGCTTCTTTCATGGCAGCGCAGATCTCTGCATAAGTAGCAGGTTTTGCCAAATTTACAGTCAAGTCAACAACAGAAACGTCCAAAGTAGGAACGCGCATAGACATACCGGTAAGTTTACCATTCAATGAAGGGATAACTTTACCTACAGCTTTTGCTGCACCTGTAGAAGAAGGAATAATGTTGCCTGAAGCAGCGCGGCCACCTCTCCAGTCTTTCATAGAAGGACCGTCAACCGTTTTTTGAGTAGCAGTAGTTGAATGAACCGTTGTCATCAAACCGTCTGTGATACCAAATTTGTCGTTCAATACTTTTGCAATAGGAGCCAGACAGTTGGTAGTACAAGAAGCGTTAGAAACGAATTGTGTGCCTTTAACGTATGTATTTTCGTTAACACCGCAAACGAACATAGGGGTATCGTCTTTAGAAGGAGCGGACATAACTACATATTTTGCACCGGCGTCGATATGAGCCTGAGCTTTGTCTTTGCTCAAGAACAAACCAGTTGATTCAACAACATATTCAGCGCCAACTTCGTTCCATTTCAAATCAGCAGGATTTCTTTCTGCTGTGATACGGATAGGATTGCCGTTTACGATTAATAAATTCTTTTCAACGTCAGCTTCGATTGTTCCGTCGAACTGTCCGTGCATAGTGTCATATTTCAACATATATGCCAAGTAGTCAACCGGGCAAAGGTCGTTAATACCGACAATTTGAATGTCATTTCTTTTTTGAGCAGCACGGAAAACGAAACGTCCGATGCGGCCAAATCCATTGATACCTACTTTAATCATTGTAATAAAACTTTAGAGTTTATTGAATTAAAAAAAATATTGTCCTAATTTTTTCCGAAACTGTCGTTGTTTAAAGTTTAAAAAACTTTATATTTGCCTTGAGTGTTTAACAACCACAAGGCGTTGCACAGCAGGTCAGAAGAATAAATGCCACAAAAATCACATATTTGATGTACTTCATAAGGCTAAACATTATTCTTTATATTTGCGTTGCAAAGGTAACTCTTTTTTTTAAAAACATTTCATCTCAAGGTGAAAATAAAAGAAAAATTTCTTTATTTCTCTTTTGGTATGTATGAGTTTGAAAGTTAGTAAGGTAGGTCTAATTTAAAATATCGTTTATGAAAAGTTCGTTCTTGTCCGATTTCAAAGCATTTGCCATGCGGGGCAATGTTATAGACATGGCTGTCGGTGTCGTTATAGGTGCGGCATTTGGCAAAATAGTGTCTTCTATCGTAGCTGATATTATTATGCCTCCGATTGGCTTATTGGTAGGCGGGGTAAATTTTACCGATCTTAAGTTGGTATTAAAACCGGCCGAAATGGTCGATGGAGTAGAAAAGGCGGCGGTCACTCTTAATTACGGAAATTTTCTTCAGGTATCTTTTGATTTTCTGATTATCGCATTTTCTATATTCTTATTTGTAAGGCTGATAAATAAATTTCTGATAAAAAAAGAAGAACCGGCTCCGGCTCCTTCGGCTCCTGTACCTTCCGATGAAGTAAAGTTATTAACGGAAATAAGAGATCTATTGAAAAAAGATGAGAAAGTATAAAATAAAAAAGCCGGGATTAAATTAAATATCCTGGCTTTTTTATTTTTAATATTGTTCTTTTTCATTCGGAAAATCCGAAGTCTTTACGTCTTTAATATAATTTTGTACCGCTTCGGTTATTACAGAATTCAAATCGGCATACCGGCGTAAAAATCGGGGAGAAAACCCTTTGTTGATTCCCAACATGTCGTGCATTACGAGAACTTGACCGTCTACGCCTCCTCCGGCGCCTATTCCTATTATAGGAATTGTAAGTTCTTTGGCGACCTGTTCAGCTAATTTTGCCGGGATTTTTTCCAATACGATGGCAAAACATCCCAATTCTTCCAGAAGATGTGCATCTTCTATTAATTTTTGAGCTTCAGCTTTTTCTTTCGCCCGAACAGTGTATGTGCCGAACTTATTTATAGATTGTGGAGTAAGTCCCAGATGTCCCATGATAGGAATTCCTGCGCTTAAAATGCGTTCGATAGATTCTTTTATTTCTGCTCCGCCTTCTAACTTCACACAATCGGCTCCTGTCTCTTTCATAATACGTATGGCAGAAGCCACTGCTTCTTTTGAGTTTCCCTGATAAGAACCGAAAGGCATATCTACGACAACAAGTGCACGTTTTACCGCGTTCATTACGGCTCTGCCATGATATATCATCTGGTCGAGGGTAATGGGTAAAGTGGTTATATTTCCGCACATGACATTGGAAGCCGAGTCTCCGACTAATATGACGTCCATTCCTGCCTGGTCGATTAATGTGGCCATGGAATAGTCGTAAGCTGTAAGCATCGAGATTTTTTCTCCACGTTGTTTCATCTCAATAAGACGTCTTGTGGTAACTTTACGTAAATCTTCTGTGTAAGTTGACATTTCGTTAAGTGTTTGTTTGGGTTTTAAATAGGACGGCAAAGGTACATTTATTTTATATGCAACCGAAGAAAAGGTACATAAATATGTTAAAGTTACAGTCCGGTGCATTCTTTTATATATAGTCAAGCAATAAGAAGCAAAAGGTCTAATAGAAGGATGTTTTTCCGTTGTTTGATATAAATATTTGATTTACAGCATATTGATTATTGTTGTAGAATTTTTTTTCAAAAAAAGGCAGAAAAAGTTTGTGAGATAAATAAAAAGCCCTACCTTTGCATCCGCTTTCGGGAAATAACCGAATAGTTCAAAAATAAAAGTTCATTGAAATAATTACAATAGACAAAGTAGTACGAGACGTTTTTTTTTGACAGGTTTAACCCCCTGTCGGGAAAAAGGGAAATAAAAAAAGTCAACGTCAAGACAAGAACAATAAGTTAGAGTTTTGAGTTCCGGAGCGAATCTTTGAAAGTATAAAAGAAATAAAAAAGATATACAACGAAGAGTTTGATCCTGGCTCAGGATGAACGCTAGCGACAGGCCTAACACATGCAAGTCGAGGGGCAACAGAGAAGTAGCAATACTTTTGCTGGCGACCGGCGCACGGGTGAGTAACACGTATGCAACCTGCCCGTAACAGGGGGATAACCCGGAGAAATCCGGCCTAATACCGCATAATACCTATTTTGCGCCTGCGGAATAGGTTAAAGAATATCGGTTACGGATGGGCATGCGTTCCATTAGTTAGTTGGTGAGGTAACGGCCCACCAAGACGACGATGGATAGGGGTTCTGAGAGGAAGGTCCCCCACATTGGAACTGAGACACGGTCCAAACTCCTACGGGAGGCAGCAGTGAGGAATATTGGTCAATGGGCGATAGCCTGAACCAGCCAAGTCGCGTGAAGGAAGACGGCCTTACAGGTTGTAAACTTCTTTTATCGGAGAGTAAAGTGCACTACGTGTAGTGTATTGCAAGTATCCGAAGAAAAAGCATCGGCTAACTCCGTGCCAGCAGCCGCGGTAATACGGAGGATGCAAGCGTTATCCGGATTTATTGGGTTTAAAGGGTGCGTAGGCGGAATTCCAAGTCAGCGGTGAAATCTCCATGCTCAACATGGACACTGCCGTTGAAACTGGCGTTCTAGAGTGTAAATGAGGTAGGCGGAATGCGTGGTGTAGCGGTGAAATGCATAGATATCACGCAGAACTCCGATTGCGAAGGCAGCCTGCTGGGATACAACTGACGCTGAGGCACGAAAGCGTGGGTATCGAACAGGATTAGATACCCTGGTAGTCCACGCAGTAAACGATGAATACTAACTGTTTGCGATACAATGTAAGCGGTACAGCGAAAGCGTTAAGTATTCCACCTGGGGAGTACGCCGGCAACGGTGAAACTCAAAGGAATTGACGGGGGCCCGCACAAGCGGAGGAACATGTGGTTTAATTCGATGATACGCGAGGAACCTTACCCGGGCTCAAACGACACAGGACAGCAGATGAAAGTCTGTCTCCAGCAATGGTCTGTGTCGAGGTGCTGCATGGTTGTCGTCAGCTCGTGCCGTGAGGTGTCGGCTTAAGTGCCATAACGAGCGCAACCCCTATCGACAGTTACTAACAGGTTAAGCTGAGGACTCTGTCGAGACTGCCAGCGCAAGCTGCGAGGAAGGTGGGGATGACGTCAAATCAGCACGGCCCTTACGTCCGGGGCGACACACGTGTTACAATGGCAGGTACAGAGGGCAGCCACACAGCAATGTGGAGCGAATCTCGAAAGCCTGTCTCAGTTCGGATTGGAGTCTGCAACTCGACTCCATGAAGCTGGATTCGCTAGTAATCGCGCATCAGCCATGGCGCGGTGAATACGTTCCCGGGCCTTGTACACACCGCCCGTCAAGCCATGGGAGCCGGGGGTACCTGAAGTATGCAACCGCAAGGAGCGTCCTAGGGTAAAACTGGTGACTG
Organism: Barnesiella propionica; assembly: GCF_025567045.1. NCBI lineage: Bacteria > Pseudomonadati > Bacteroidota > Bacteroidia > Bacteroidales > Barnesiellaceae > Barnesiella > Barnesiella propionica. The sequence goes on from NZ_JAOQJK010000005.1 coordinate 280,400, forward strand.
GGGCTAAGTCGTAACAAGGTAGCCGTACCGGAAGGTGCGGCTGGAACACCTCCTTTCTGGAGAAGAATCGTGAACGGAAAAAGTTGACTGAAAAAGATTTTCAGTCTTGTACTACGCATTGTCTGTTGGAATTAGCAAGTATAAAGATCACGCCCGAAGAGGTCGATTTGACAGTCCTATAGCTCAGTAGGTTAGAGCGCTACACTGATAATGTAGAGGTCGGCAGTTCAAATCTGCCTGGGACTACCAGACAGCCAAGAGGGCCGTTTGGGGGATTAGCTCAGCTGGCTAGAGCATCTGCCTTGCACGCAGAGGGTCAACGGTTCGAATCCGTTATTCTCCACGAAAAAAAAAGAGATCCTTGACATATTGAAAGCAAAGAGTAAAAACAAAACACGAGCAAATTAGGAAAACATCGAACCCTACGTCCGTCTGCTTAAGCAGATGGCAAAACGAAAGTAATTAAGGGCGCATGGAGGATGCCTAGGCTCTCGGAGGCGAAGAAGGACGTGATAAGCTGCGAAAAGCTGCGGGGAGGAGCAAATATCCATAGATCCGCAGATATCCGAATGGGGCAACCCGGCAGGCAACTGTCATCACACTAAGTGTGAAGCAAACGCGGGGAACTGAAACATCTAAGTACCCGCAGGAAAAGAAAATAAAAATGATTCCGCAAGTAGTGGCGAGCGAACGCGGAAGAGCCCAAACCGCTGATGTTTCGGCATGAGCGGGGTTGTAGGACCACGATACGGCAAAACGAACGGAAGTCGAAGCAACTGGAAAGTTGCGCCAGAGACGGTGAAAGCCCAGTAGACGACTCCGGCCGGCAGCCCAGTGGAATCCTGAGTATCGCGGGACACGAGAAATCCTGTGAGAACCAGCGGGGCCCATCCCGTAAGGCTAAATACTCCCGAGAGACCGATAGCGAACCAGTACTGTGAAGGAAAGGTGAAAAGAACCTCGAACAGAGGAGTGAAATAGACCCTGAAACCATGCGCCTACAAGCGGTCGGAGCAGCATCAGCTGTGACGGCGTGCCTTTTGCATAATGAACCTACGAGTTACTCTTACTGGCAAGGTTAAGGAATTCAGTTCCGCAGCCGAAGCGAAAGCGAGTCCCAAGCGGCGTCAGAGTCAGTAGGAGTAGACGCGAAACCAAGTGATCTACCCTTGGGCAGGTTGAAGGTTAGGTAACACTAACTGGAGGACCGCACCGGTAAGCGTTGAAAAGCTTTCGGATGACCTGAGGGTAGGAGTGAAAGGCCAATCAAACTTGGAGATAGCTCGTACTCCCCGAAATGCATTTAGGTGCAGCCTCGGAGATTGTGAAATAGAGGTAGAGCGACTGATAAGATGCGAGGGCTTCACCGCCTATCAAGTCTTGATAAACTCCGAATACTATTTCATTGATTCCGGGAGTGAGGGCATGGGTGCTAAGGTCCATGTCCGAAAGAGGAACAACTCAGACCATCAGCTAAGGTCCCGAAATACCGGCTAAGTTGCACTAACGAAGTAAGACTGCAGAGACAGCTAGGATGTTGGCTTGGAAGCAGCCATTCATTTAAAGAGTGCGTAACAGCTCACTAGTCGAGGAGTTTTGCATGGATAATAATCGGGCATAAGCCGGTTACCGAAGCTATGGATATCGCAAGATATGGTAGGGGAGCATTCCATCCGCCGCAGAAGGCCGTCCTCGAGGACGACTGGAGGAAATGGAAAAGCAAATGTAGGTATAAGTAACGATAAAGGAAGCGAGAAACTTCCTCGCCGAAAGACTAAGGATTCCTGATCAACGCTAATCGGATCAGGTTCAGTCGGGACCTAAGGAATAGCCAAACGGCGCATCCGATGGAAGAAACGGTCAACATTCCGTTACTGGTTATGAGAGCGATGTGGAGACGAAGCAGTGACACACCCGCCTGCAGACGGAATAGCAGGTTAAAGAGTGTAGATAATGGAAAGGCAGGCAAATCCGCCTTTTCAGTCGACCTTGATAGTACTGAGCGCCCCCGGGCAATCAGATAGCGGTGGTAAACAGACTTCCAAGAAAATCCGCTAAGCATATCCCATAACCACCCGTACCCTAAACGGACACACGTAGT